>JALYJX010000332.1 GCA_030775065.1 Gemmatimonadota bacterium
AACTGCCGGGCAAACTCGTTGACGTTTACTTTGCCGGTGCTGCGGAACGAAACCTTGATCTTCCCATGACCAAGGTCGCGAAAGAAAACCGCCAGCCGCGTCCCGCCCACCGACCGTGGATGTTCGGCGAGTCCCTCGAGGTCATCCGACTTGAGTCCGTATTCCTCTGCAGCACCAGCCGCGACTGAGATCCACGAAATCCCGTAAGCGGGATCGACTTCGAGTGTGGCCAGCGCATCGCGCAGAAGATGCAGCCGGCCGATCGGCAGCGACGCATACAACCGGCGGTACATCTCCTCCGGCTCAACTCCGGCGGCGAGAAGCTGGCTCGCCACAGCGAGACAACGCGCGCTGGTGTTGCTGAACCGGAATCCACCCGTGTCGGTGAGCACGGCGACATACAGGGCGCTCGCAATCTCCGGCGTAATCTCGAGTCCAAGGGTGACGGCGATATCGTAGATCAGCTCTCCCGTTGCGCAGGCCGTCGTGTCAGCCAGCATGTTCTGCGACGGCGGCTCGTCACTCGGGATGTGATGGTCGATTACAAGCTTCGGGATTTTCAGTTTCCGCACCGTCTCGGCAAGGGAGCCAAGGCGCTTCACGTCGGCGATGTCTACAACTATCAGGAGATCGATACCGCGGAGGGCGGCAGGTCCCTTATCCGTTTCATCCGTCACATCCGTTCCCAACAGGAATCGGAACGTCTCGGGCCACGGTGTGGGGTTTACGATTCGGGCCTTCAGTCCGCGGCTCTCGAGCAGGCGCGCGAGCGCTGCCTCGGAGCCGCACCCGTCACCGTCCGCGTTGATGTGAGTGCTGATTGCGACAGAGCGCCCCGCGCGGAACTCCCGCGCGAGGCGCTCTATCGCTTCAACTCGGTGTGGCGCTACCGATAGTAGATCAACCACTCGATTGGGTGGCCCCCAAGCGCGAGTGCGCCTTCCCATAGAGGAAGTAGATCAGGAAACCAATTAAGAGCCACACGAGCAGACGGATCCAGGTATCACCCGGGAGACTGACCATCATGTAGCCGCAGATGAGAATCGCCAGGATCGGCACGAGTGGCACCAGCGGGGTGCGGAACGGCCGGGGAATGTCCGGACTCGTCCGGCGCAGAATAATGATTCCCGCCGAGACGATGACGAAGGCCAGCAGTGTCCCGATCGACACGAGCTCTCCAAGCAGAGCGATCGGGAACGCGCCTGCGATAAGGGCGCAGACTACTCCCGTGAGAATCGTCGTGATATACGGAGTCCGGAACTTGGGGTGCACCTTGCCGAAGATTGGCGGCAGGAGCCCGTCGCGTGACATCGAGTAAAAAATCCGGGGCTGTGCCAGCAGCATCACCAGCACCACCGACGCAAGTCCGGCAATCGCACCGATGTTGATGATCGGCCGGAGCCAGGCCAGCGCGGGTCCCGCAGCCGCGATTGCCACGAAAACCGGGTGCGGAACATTCAGATTCGTGTACTTCGTCAGGCCCGTCATCACGAGCGCCATCAGGATGTAGAGAACGGTACAGATGGCGAGCGAGCCGAGAATTCCAATTGGCATGTCGCGCTGCGGGTTCTTTGCCTCCTGCGCTGCCGTCGACACGGCGTCGAACCCGATGTATGCGAAGAAGATCACCGCCGCGCCGCGGACGATGCCACCCCATCCGTACTGCCCGCGCTCCCCTGTGCTCTCGGGAATGAACGGGTGCCAGTTGTCGGAGTTCACGTACATGAAGCCGAATCCAATCACAAGCAGGACGATGGCGAGCTTCACTATGACGATGATGTTGTTGAATCGAGCCGACTCACGAATCCCGACCACGAGCAGCGCAGTCACCAGGCCGATGAGTATCATCGCGGGGAGATTCACGACTCCCTGAACGGTCGAGTACTGACACGTCTGCCCCGCAGCAACGCTTATCACTTCATTGGTCGTCGGGTTGAAGCAGATCTGCGATGGAACGAGGTTGAAGCCTCCGGCGACGCTGAGTGGCGCTCCCGTGAACTGAACCGGTATCCGGAAGCCGAGCTCGTTCATGAACGCAGAGAAGTAGCCGGACCAGCCGACGGCGACCGTAGCCGCGCCGAAAAGGTACTCGAGAATCAGATCCCAGCCGATGATCCATGCTACGAGCTCGCCGAGCGTGGCGTATCCATAAGTGTACGCGCTGCCCGCGATCGGGATCATCGCGGCGAACTCCGCGTAACAAAGTCCGGCGAACAGGCAGCCGAGTCCCGCGAGGATGAACGAATAGACGATAGCGGGTCCGGCGTAATTCGCCGCCGCCGTTCCGGTGAGAACGAAGATTCCCGCGCCGATGATCGCGCCGATGCCGAGCGTTGTGAGATTGAGGGCGCCGAGTGCACGCCTCAGACTGTGCTCGCCCTCTTCAGCGCCGGCTTCGGCCTGCAGGCCGGCAATGCTCTTCTTAGTCCAGATACCCATGCGATTCTCCGGAAACCGGCGGATGTGGGACCTACGAGGGACGCGGCGACGCTCAGCAGAACCTGCGCCTACTATACAGTAGACAACGGGATGCGTGGAGAAGTTGCTGCGCGAACTCAGACATTGTCAAGGAAACATCCGCGCGTTTTCCGACCCTTACACCTTCACTACAAACTGCTTCGGTTACACCGAATAGTTGGGGGCTTCGCGAGTGATGGTCACGTCGTGGGGGTGGGATTCCCGCAGACCGGCAGCGGTGATGCGCACGAACTCCGCCTCGGTGCGCAGCTCATCGATCGTCGCGCACCCCACGTAGCCCATCCCGGCCCTCAGCCCACCGACCATCTGGAACAGCACGTCAGCGACCGGGCCCTTGTACGGCACTCGCCCTTCGATTCCCTCGGGTACGAGCTTCCGCGCCGACATCTCGCCTTCCTGGAAATAACGATCCGCGCTTCCATCCTGCATCGCCGAGAGACTTCCCATGCCGCGAATCATCTTGAACCGCCGGCCCTCAAGAAGAATCGACTCGCCCGGACTCTCCTCCGTTCCCGCCAGCATGGAGCCCATCATCACGCTCGATGCGCCCGCGGCAAGCGCCTTCACAATGTCGCCGGAGTATTTGATTCCCCCGTCGGCGATCACCGGTACGTCTCCCGCGCCCTCAACGGCATCGAGCACCGCAGTCAGCTGCGGTACTCCGACGCCCGTCACCACCCGTGTCGTGCAGATGGAGCCAGGCCCGACTCCCACCTTCACCGCATCCACTCCGCGCTCGACAAGGGCCGCAGCGCCCTCACGCGTCGCCACGTTTCCGGCGATGAGCTGAATATCGGGAAACATCTCTCGCACGTCGGCCACAGCGTCGAGCACGCCGCCGCTGTGCCCGTGCGCAGTGTCGATCACGAGCACGTCGACTCCCGCGTCCACGAGCGCCTTCGCGCGATCCCTGTACTCGGTGGCGCCTATTGCAGCTGCCACACGCAGCCTTCCGCGCTCGTCCTTGTTCGCGTTCGGAAACGCGCGCCGCTGGTGAATGTCGCGGGCAGTAATCAATCCGCGAAGCGTGCCCTTCTCGTCGACCACCGGAAGCTTCTCGATACGGTGCTTGCCGAGTATGCGCTCGGCATCCTCGAGCGTTGTTCCAACCGGCGCGGTGACCAGCTGCGAAGTCATCGCCTCGGAGAGTGCCTGGTCGAGATTCCGCTCGAATTGCAGATCGCGATTGGTGATGATGCCCACCAGATGACCTTCCCGATTCACGATCGGAAGTCCCGATATTCTGAATCGTGTCATCAGCGCGGCCGCTTCGCGAAGCGTCGCTTCGGGCGGAAGAGTGATCGGGTTGAGGATGATCCCGCTCTCCGATCGCTTGACGCGATCAACCTCGGCGGCTTGCCGGTCGACCGACATGTTCTTGTGGATCACACCGATGCCGCCCCCACGGGCCATCGCCATCGCCATCTCCGCCTCGGTGACGGTGTCCATAGCCGCCGATGCGAACGGCACGTTCAGCCTGATGCTGCGTGTGAACCGCGAGCTCGTGCTGACGTCCTTCGGATGAACTACGGAATGGCGCGGCGAAAGGAGAACGTCGTCGAAGGTGAGAACGACGTCTGCGCGCACGCGGCCCGGTACTTTTTCAGGTGTGCCAGCGTCGGGCTGTTCCCTGAAACGCGAAGGCCCGCTGCCGGTTGCTGCCGGTTGAGCGGGCCGTGGTGTCGGACGAGTTGTAGTCGCCATAGCTGAATGTATGGCAGCGACCGCTCTCAGTCCAGAGGGAAGAGACCGCGGATGTGCGGAGAACGCGGGCAACTACTCCTTTACCGCGGAGAACGCGGAGAACGCGGAGAACAAGATTTACCGCGG
>JALYJX010000333.1 GCA_030775065.1 Gemmatimonadota bacterium
GTGTCAGCCCGCCCGCGGAAGAATGAGCGTGAATCGCGCTCCGTTCCCTTCGCTGCTCTCCACGGTGAGATCGCCGTTCATCGCGCGCGCAAGATCGCGACTTATCGCCAATCCGAGTCCGACACCGGTCCCACGGTCGGCGAGGCCTTCCTTCAACTGAACGAACGGCTCGAAGACGGCATCGAGCTTGTCCGTGGGAATGCCGATGCCGGTGTCACTGACGGTCAGAATGACGGTATCACCTTCGATCTCACAGTCGGCACCAATGTGTTCGCCTGCCGGCGTGAACTTCACAGCGTTGGAGAGGAGATTCACCAGAATCTGTGTCACTTTCTCCGGATCGGCACTTGCGACGATGCTCGCGTCGCAGGTGAGCCCGTCCCAGATGATCCCTCTCTGCGCGATGAGTGGCTCGATCAGCTCGAAAGCGCGCGTGAGCGCGTCGCAAAGGTTTACGTCGGTGATATCGTAAGCCACACGACCGCTGTCGACTTTCACGAAGTTGAGGATTTCGGTAATGAGGACGAGAAGGTACTGCTGGTTTGTTCTCATGCGCGCGAGATCGGCGCGCTGATCTTCAGTTACCGGGCCGCGCAGTCCCATCTCGAGGAGCTCGACGTACCCCCCTATCGCATTCAGCGGCGTGCGCAGCTCGTGGCTCATGGCGCCCAGGAACGCTGACTTCGCGCGGTTCGCGGTCTCGGCGCTCTGCCTGAGCAGTAGTGCGAGGTCATAGACCTGCGCGTTGTCGAGCGCGAGGGCCCCTCGTGACGCCAGGTCTTCAGCAAGCTGGGCGTCCTCTCGGCTGAACGAAAAACCATCCTGAGCGCCAACGAACGTGATGGCGCCGAGCAGCTTGTTCCGGGCCACAAGCGGCACCGTCAGAAGGGATCCGATCCCGAGCTGACGCAGGATGTGCAGATTCGCCGCACTGCGGGCTGTCGCCGTTAGCGTAACCTCCACGTCCTCGGTGATGGCGACTGTTCGTGCTTCTCTCAGCATCGCGGGCGCGCCATAGGGATCATCCCGCTCGGGCACCCACGTTGCTTCCAGTTCCTGCGCGAGCGTCTGCTTTTCCGGATCAGGGTGGTAGATCCCCAGCCGCCGGATAGCACCACCTTGTTCCAGAATGTCCACGATGCACCAGGCACCCAGACTCGGAAGCGAAAGCTTCGTGAGCGCGACGAGCGTGCTGGTCTGATCCACGGACTCGGCAAGCAGACGACCGGCCTCAGCCAGGAAAGCCGCCCGGCGACGCGCGGCCTCGGCATCCTCGGCCAAACCGCGTTCGCGCAGCGCACCGAGCAGCATCTGCTCTGCAATCTGCCGCTGCAGCTCGAGAGCGGGGTCGGGAGCGTTTGACTCGCGAATCTCGATGCCGAGAGCTTCGGTCCGCCCGCCATCGGCGATCACGGGCCACACGCTGCATAGCCAGCTGCTCGCGCTCGCGCTGACCGCGCCGAGCCCCTGGTCCAATAGCTCGACACCATCGCGAAATGCCCGATCGAGAGTTGCGCTCAAGTCTGATCTCTCGGCACCCGTGAATGCGATAGTGACTGGTGCACCGAGCGCTTCACTCCTGGAGACGCCGGCCAGGCGGCAAAAGGCGGAGTTGGCGTACGCAAGCGTGTGCTCCGCGCCGCGCGTAACGGCGAATGGCAGCGGGGCTTGCTCCATGCAGCGCGTCAACGCCGCTTGAATCGAATGCTCGGTGGCGCGGGCGCCAGCAGCCTGGCTTCGGGAACTCATGAAAAGGTTATCTGTTTCGTTTTGCCTTGAGCGTTTTCGCGCGCAACGTGGGCACACCGGTCATGATTCCTTCATACTCGGTAAGCGCGCTACCAACGACCACTCCGTTGGCGGTGACCTCGTAGGTCCGGATTTCGTGGCTGTGATCGCTTCCACGCATCTTGATCACCGCCATCACCCGGTGCAGCTTGCCCTCGATCTCGACGTAGCGCTGGATGATGATCTCGTCGGTGATGAAGGAAACTCTCTCCGTCGTGAACCGAACATCGGAAAATCCTTCAACGACTTCTGCGGTCATGAATACCGTGACACCGGTTGCTGTCAGCGTCCCGACCAGGCGATAGAGCGACTCCCGGAAATCCTCGCGGAAGGTTGGCGCCAGAGCGACCTCGAACCCCGACAGCGAGTCGATGACCACCCGCGTAGCGTCGAGTCGCTCCACGGCTTCGAGGATCGCCGCCAAGGCCTCGTCCACGGAGAGATCCAGTGGGCGGAGGTAGATCAGCTCCAGCTTCCCGGCACGAATCATCTCCCCGATCTCGGGGCTCCGCACGTCTGCACGCGCCAGATAATCTTCCGGGTACTCCTCGAACACGGCGATGACGCCGGTCTCGCCGTTCTTTAGGCCTTCGGCGACGAACTGCGTCGCGATTGTGGACTTGCCGCTGCCGGCGGGGCCGGTGAACATCACGGCATCGCCGGCAATGACGCCGCCCCCAATCATCTCGTCCAAGCCCGCCACTCCCGTGGAAAGACGCTTCCTCTGCTGCGGCTGCCGCGCCCGTGTCTGCTCCGGGATGCGCGGAAATATCTGGAGGCCATCGTCAGTAATGCGAAACGTGTGCAGCCCGGGCATCGGCGCGCGGCCGCGCGACTTTATGACCTGGAGCTTTCGCACGACTGAATTTCGGTCCGTCGCCTGGGAGAGCCAGATTATGCCGTCGGCTACAGTGAAGACGGGGTTCCGCTGCTCCTCCTCACTGTACTCGCCGAGGAGGAAGGAAGTCACCTCCCAACTGGTGAGGTGAAGTGCGAGGCGCTGAACGAATTGGTCGAGACCCGACCTCGCCTCCGGATCGGGGCCGCCACTCGACCCGCCGATCGAGCGGAATGAATCGACAGCAACCAATCCCGGCTTCGCTCGTTCCACCTCGGCAACGATGCGCTTCAGGACTCCGTCCAGGTCCTGCTCCAGCACCTCTGCACTGAGATTGATGAACTGAATCGCGGATCCTGCCAGATCCGGATCGAAGAAGCTGAACTGCCGCTGGTATCGCAGCATCTTGAGCGTCGGCTCGCCAAGTACGGTGAAGTACAGCGCGGGCCGCTCGACTGTTGCATTGGCGAACATGATCTGGTGCGCCAGCGTTGTCTTACCCGCACCCGGCCCGCCCACCAGGAGATTGAAGGAGTATTCCGGCAACCCTCCGCCAAGCACCTTGTCGAGCCCCGGCACGCCGGTGGCGAGGCTCCGAATCGCTGCTCTCTCGTCTGTGCTCACGCTTCCGCTCTCCTGTTTGCGCGGTTTGCGTCGTCGCCCGCGGACCTTGCAAGGCCGTGTTCAATGAGGTTTCTCGCCATGTCGTCTCCGATCAGCCGGCCGAGCAGCTCGATCAATGTCACGAGCATTGACTCGAGCGCCGCGGCGGTCGCCGGGGCTCCATGCTGCTCGATTGTCTCCGCCACTCCTTCAAGGTAGGGAGTTGAACGGGCGTGAAGCTGGATGCTTCCCAGGGGAGGGTGGTTGGTACGCGTCTGCGCGAGGGCGCGCGTGAACAGCGCGTGACAGCCGTCAAGGCCGACCCATCGGGATAGACCCGGATACAGGCGGTCGAACGCAGCAGCGGCGGAATGGGCCGAGTCCGGGCTCGCAGTCGCTTCGGCCCGGCCACGGTCAATCAGCAGACGTGCCAGGTGCCGCGCCGGCGGCAGATTCGGCGACACCGCCTAGCTAACCGAGTGGGCAGAGTTGCATACAATCGCGGACGAATTGGAATTCATTCCAGTCACGTGAAAGAAAGTGAGCGGACCCAGGCCCCGCGGGTTCAGCATTCAGTGCAGTCAGGAATCTATCCGGCGGGCACACGCTCAACAATAAGGCGTCGCCGGCCGAATCTGTCACCCGGGCTATCTTCTTGGTTCGCCTTCACGCCTTTTCACTGCTTGCCGAGTGAGTGCGCCACGCTGAACGTGGCTTCCGGATACTTACCTTTTCGGGGACGCGCACGACATTTTGAGAAACGATGCCTCGCCTGATGAATTCCTGCTGATGTCGACCTCCACCGGCCCGATTCCAAACATAGGAACCGCCTACGACGTCGAGGGCGAAGTCGGCCGCGGCGGAATGGCGACTGTCTATCGCGCGTACGATCGCAGGCACAACCGGCGCGTAGCGGTGAAAGTTCTCGACCGGGAAGTCGCGGCGTCGCTTGGCACCGCCCGCTTCCTGCACGAGATCACGACCGCTGCCGGCATTAGCAATCCCAACATCGTCCCCTTTCACGACTCGGGGGAGCAC
>JALYJX010000334.1 GCA_030775065.1 Gemmatimonadota bacterium
CCCCAGGACGGTGTCCGCCTCGTCGGCTACTGGATCGGCAAGGAGCAGTGGGGCAAGGGTGTCGCGACCCGGGCGCTCGCCGCTTTCCTGCACCTCGTGACCGAGCGTCCCCTCCACGCGCACGTGGCCAAGCACAACGTCGGCTCGATCCGCGTCCTGGAGAAGTGCGGCTTCAGCCTCGAGCGCGAGGAGAGTGTCGAGGTCGCCGGCAAAGACGTCGCCGAGCTCGTGCTCGTCCTGCGCTGAGGCCTCTACCCGCAGAAGGGAGTCCGCTTGCCGAAGAAGATCAACCTCCGGAAACTGGAGTACGTGGATCTGGCTACGAAGCTTGACGATCTCAGGGTTCCACCGGGAAATCACTTGCACGCGTTGAAGGACGATCGAAAAGGCCAACACGCTATTTCAATCAACGATCAATGGCGCGTTTGTTTTCGATTCGTAGACGGTGACGCCTATGATGTCGAAGTCTGCGACTACCACTAGGCAGGAGAGATACAATGGCTATTCCAAACACGCGGGAAATGACTCGCCGGCCCACACACCCAGGAGAGATGCTGCGTGAGGACTTTCTCCCTGACTACGGGCTGAGCGTCGCGGGGCTAGCCGAAGCCGCAGGTGTGTCCCGTCAGTCGGTTGAGGCTGACGGTCGATCCGTGGGAGCTCGCTACGCTCGCATTTCGTTTGGTTCGCCCGCAGTTTAACAGAAGGCGTCAGGCGCCGGGAACCGGTAATCACGGACTATCTCTATGGCCGAAAACAAGACCAAGCCCACCGACGCTAGCGTCGAGGACTACATCGCCTCAAGAGCCAACGTGCAGCAACGCACCGACTGCCGGGAGTTGATGGTTCTGTTCAAGAAAGTCACCCGCCACTCACCAAGAATGTGGGGACCCAGCATCGTCGGTTATGGCTCCTACCGGTACACCTACGAGAGTGGACGAACCGGGGAAGCTCCTTTGGCAGGCTTTGCCATCCGTGGCCGAGAACTGGTGGTCTACCTGGTGGCTGAAGGAGAGGAGCAAAAAATCCTTGCTGTCCAAGCTTGGCAAGCACAGGATGGGCAAGGTTTGCCTGTACTTCAAGCAGCTTGCTGATCTTGATAGATCGGCGCTCGAAAAGCTTGTCGTCGGTTCGGTCGCGGACGTAAGGCGGCGCTATGGATAGGACGACGGCGCCCAACAATTCATTCAAGCCGACGCCGCTTCGCGGCGCGGCTTAACGAGGCGTTAGGCCGACATTCCTGACGTTTTGCAGGACAGCTGACACTCACCGCGAACGTGACTCATGTCTTCCATCATCCATTCGCAGGCAGCAGACATTCCGTCCAACATGACAACGACCGGCTTCGACGTGCCTGGATTCCGAATCGTGGACAATCTTGGCGTGGTACGTGGTGTTGTCGTCCGATCACGATCGGTTTTCGGGACCGTCGGCGCCAGCTTGCAGACGCTGCTTGGCGGCAATATCTCGCTCTTTACGGAACTCGCTGAGCGAACCCGCAAGCAGGCTTTCGACACAATGTTGGTTCAAGCGCATAAGGCGGGGGCCGACGCAGTGATCGGCATCCGCTATGACGCGAACGAGTTGATGAAAGGCGTGACAGAAGTATTGTGCTACGGGACGGCCGTTCGCGTCGAGCCGCTGGAAGACTGAGGAACATCGCGACGCGATCTCGCCGCTATACGGAGTCGTCGGTTTGCATCATGAAACTGTGTTTCACCGCACGTTTTCCACCATGATTCTTATCGTGGTGCTGAGATCGCACTCGACGACGAGATCTGCCGGCAACCTCATGAAATCATTCCTGATTCTCACCGTCTGCATGGCCACGGCGTTCGGCTTCACATCTCCGAGCTCATCACAGCAGCCGCAAAAACTCTTTAACGGTAGAAATCTCGCCGGCTGGCACGTCGACGTTCCCGCCGACTCCAACGTGCGCGTCCGCAACCCGTTTGTCGTGCGCAATGGAATGCTCGCGAGCCTCGGCGAGCCTCGCGGCCACCTCATCACCAACTCCAGTTACCGCGATTACAGGCTGGAGATCGAATATCGCTTCCCCGCTAAGCCCGGGAACGCTGGAGTACTGATTCACGCGTCGACACCGCGAGCTCTCTACGGAATGTTTCCGCGTTCCATCGAAGTGCAGATGGAACACGGCAACGCCGGCGATTTCTGGTGCATCCTCGAAGACATCCGCGTTCCAAACATGGAGGCTCGGCGCGGGCCACGGGCGAAATGGGGAACCACCGAGGGCAAG
This sequence comes from Gemmatimonadota bacterium, assembly GCA_030775065.1. Taxonomy (GTDB): domain Bacteria; phylum Gemmatimonadota; class Gemmatimonadetes; order Gemmatimonadales; family Gemmatimonadaceae; genus UBA4720. Next base: position 2,258 of record JALYJX010000334.1, read on the forward strand.
GAGCGACGCATCCGCAACCTGACCGACAGGTCCGAGAAGCCTGTCGGCGAATGGAACACGATCGTGATCGAGGCCGTCGGCCGCTCCATCAGAGTCCGGGTCAACGGGCAACTGGTGAATGACGGGTCGGACGCGACCGCCGATCGAGGGCGGATCGCTCTGCAGTCGGAAGGGTCCGAAGTCGAGTTTCGTAAGATCTCGCTGACGCCGATCAGCAGGCGGAGAATCGCTCGTTGAAGCGGCTGGGACGCCGTTCATGAATGACGTTCTGGACAATCCCCTAACGATGGTGTGACCATGTACAGGATAGCTCTTGTCGCACTCGCTTTCAGTGTGCTCGCAATTCCCTTGGGCGCACAGACCCCTCAGCCTGCACCAACTGTCGCCGCTGATCCGCTTCCATCGATCACGCTGCCTGCGACTTTCGATCAAGTGCTCCGCAACTACGAGCGTGCATGGCGTGCGAATGACATTCCCGCACTGGTGTCGCTCTTCACCGAGGATGGGTTCGTCCTCCAGCCTGGACGCCCACCGGCGCGTGGACGCTCCGCGCTGACAAACGTCTATACCGGTCAGGCCGGCGGCATGCTGCGGCTTCGCGCTCTGGCCTACGCTGCTGCCGACTCGGTCGGCTACATCGTTGGAGCCTACGGATACGGGAATACTCCAGGCGATCAGGGAAAGTTTACGCTGACTCTGCGGCGCGTAGGGGGCGGATGGTTGATTGCGTCGGACATGGACAATGGGAATCAGCCGCGACGCCAGCCGTCGCCGACGCCGTGACCGGGCGACAGTAGCAGACAGGGACTGCGGAGAGGCCCTCAAAGACACCCTGAAGCTGACAAACGATCAATTATTGCTCGCTTCGCTCGCTACCATATGATGATTCGCTTGCAGCTGAAGGCGTTAGGCGGATGCACACGGCATTATCGCGCTAAATTGGGCGGATGGCCCTTGGCTTCTCTTGGGATCCGCGGAAAGCTGCTGGCAACGAACGGAAGCACGGGGTAAGCTTCGAGGAGGCTGTTACGGCTTTCGGTGATCTACTGTCAATTACGATTCGAGATCCGGATCACTCAGCGGATGAGAATCGGTTTCTTCTCCTCGGGCTTTCGGACCACAACAGGTTGCTAGTCGTTGCTCACGTCGAGCGCGGCGACGACACGCGAATTATTAGCGCTCGGCTCGCCACCCGTCGAGAACGGACCAAGTATGAAGAAGGTGACTAAAACTATTCGCGCGAAAAAAGCCTCCCGCCCCAGGAACGCTGACGACGAAATGCGTTCTGAGTATGACTTTAGCGGCGGCGTGCGCGGCAAGTACGTGAAGCGCTACGCCGAAGGCACGAATCTCATACTGCTCGAGCCCGACCTGGCAGCGGAATTCCCGGATTCACGCTCTGTTAGTCGAGCTCTTAGAGCTTACCTAAAGAGCAAATCGAAGCGCCGCACCGCCTAACCGGACCTTGCAGTTGACAAGCACTTTTCAAGCAGTCCCTGCATCCCTGTGACACCACATGGCGACGGCAACGGCGTGTGATCAGGAATCGATAACTACAAGTAGTGGTAGGTCGTGACGACTGGCGACGCTCCCATCCTCGTTGAGGCCTGTATCGACTCCGTCGCGTCGTCGCTCGCGGCGGAGCGCGGCGGAGCTCGGCGGAGCTCGACGGTTGGAGCTGTGCCACGCGCTCTTCGACGGCGGGACGACGCCGAGTGCGGGGATGATCGCCGCCTGCAAGGCGACGGTGTCGATCCCCGTCTTCGTCATGATTCGCCCCCGCGGAGGTGGCTTCGTCTACTCGGACGCAGAGCGCGACGTGATGCGACGGGACGTCGTCGTCGCCCGGGAACTCGGCGCCGACGGAGTGGTGATCGGCGGCCTGCGTCCCAACGGCATCGTGGATCTCGCGCTCGTCCGGTTGCTGGTGGAGGCGGCGCATGAGCTGCCGGTCACCTTCCACCGCGCGTTCGACCTCACACC
>JALYJX010000335.1:0-396 GCA_030775065.1 Gemmatimonadota bacterium
ACGGGGAACCGCGCAAAGCTGAACCAACGGTCGTGCCTACGGCCGTCGCGTTCGAAGGCGCCGACTACGAGAACCAGGCAGCGAAGACCGCCCATGGCAAGCGGATCGCCACGCTATTCGCCTGCGCCGCTTGCCACGGCGCGGATTATTCCGGCAACGATTTCGGTGCGGCCATTCCGATCGTCAAGGGGCTTTGGGCCAGCAACATCTCGCGGACCGTGCCGGCGATGAGCGATGCCACACTCGAACGGCTGTTGCGCGAGGGCGTCCATCCCGATCGCGAGATCTACATAATGCCTTCGAAGCAATTGCAGTTCTTTTCCGAACGCGACATGTCGGCGCTGATCGCCTACCTGCGCACCATTCCGCCTGTGGGCGAGATGACTCCATTGCCGC
>JALYJX010000335.1:406-4236 GCA_030775065.1 Gemmatimonadota bacterium
CTGACCCTGAAGGAAGGGGAGAAGCGCGGCTATCACAACTCCGCCGAGGAGGTGGCCTATTTCGCCGCGAACCAGCCACCTGACCTGGGGCCGCAATCGGCACGCGGGCGCATGATCGCCTCGAGCCTTTGCAGCGCCTGCCACGGCGCCGCGCTCGACGGACTAGGTGAGCCGTCCGGCGATATCCAGGGTGCGCTCGCATATGATGACGCTGCCTTCGACCGCCTCCTGACTGAGAGCATCGACCGTACCGGCAAGCAGGTGAAGGTCGAATGGGGCTCCGGGCATGAAGCCTTCCGGCTGACCGCGGCCGAGCGCCGCGATGTCATCGCCTATATCCGCGCGCTGGCGGGCTCGCGCAAACGATGAGCGACGCCAGGTTCCTCGATATCTGTGTCGCCACGAAGTGCGGCGAGAGCTCCAATCCGTGGCTGCTAGTCGGCGCGGGTAGGCGGTGCCACCTAACCAGCGCTTGCTGCTGCCGGTCCGCGGCGGCCAACCGCCGGATGAGTAACTTACATGGCAGGGCCGCCGCGCCCCGCAGCAGAAGCGCGATGCGTTATGCGCACGAACGGCCTCTCGACCCAATGGGTATGATGCTTCATCGATTCAGGCCTCGATTCAAGAGATCTGAGATCTCAAAGTGGGCAGGTCTATACGACTATCCTGGCGAGGTCGAGCTGATAGCCGGACCTGTCGCTCGCTCTCGCTCTCGCGGCTATTTGACGCGCGAAGACTTTCTCGACATTGCCGAGTGGAAAAGCGCTCGCCCGCGGAAACACTACCAAGCGAACCAGCCGGCTTTTATTGAGGAGTTCTCCAGGCTCGCGTTTGCCCCGTCAGCGTCTCCGAGGCTCGCGATCGAACCGTAACCCGCATTCCGTTGTAAATTCTCGACATGTCGTCGAACGGAAGCAAGCGTGCCGGCTCGATGAAAAAGCTCCTACCCTCGGCTCTGTTGCTGATCGCCGGCATATGCCTAGCTATCGGTCTGGCCGAGGGGTTGGTGCGGATCTTCGCGCCACATTCGCGTGACCATGTCGTGCCTGCGGGCATGTTCGAGATCGATTCCGAGCTTGGATGGAAGCTGCATCCGGGCAAGCAGGTTCGACACCACACCCGATACTTCAACGTGGCATACAGCATCAACTCGATGGGCTTCAGGGATCGACCGCGTACCGCCGCGAACGCGAACGCTAAACGGCGAGTCCTGTTCTTCGGCGACTCAGAAATATTCGGATGGGGGGTCTCGCCGGATCAGGGCGTGTCCGGTCTCGTCGAGGCACACAGCCCGTCGATTGAGGTCTGGAACATGGGGGTGCCGGGTTATGGGCTCGACCAGGAAATCCTTTCGTACGAGATGACCGGGCGAGCACTCGGCGCGACCGACGTGATTTTTCATGTATCGGTGCACACGCTTGCGCGCTCGACATCCGGTTTCATTTTCAGGAAGCCCAAGCCGAGGTTCGTGGTTGACTCAATCGGGAGGCTGCTGCGTGTTCCGGTACAGGAGAAATCGACCGCGGGGACTGACCTGGTATATCGAGTCCTGAGTCAGCTATATCTGCCGTATTTCGTCGAAACTCAGGTCAAGGATCTGACACGACGCGCCCCGAAGCGGCCGCGCGGGCTCGTTGAGACTGTCGCGGTCAATCCGACGACCATGCGGCTGGGGATGGCGTTGCTCCTGAAAGCCAGGACGATCGCGGCCGAAAGAAATCAAAGGATGTTTGTGCTTGCATCCCTTCCCGATACGTCGAGAAAGCAGCTGAAGGATTTTTGCGATCGAAATGGAATCGTGCTGGTGGAGACTCCATGGCCTGTCCCACCTCGCCAGTTTTCATTCGGCACGTACGATGGCCACTGGAATCCGCGCGGGCATCAGCTGGTGGCGGATCGACTGTCGGCGCAGCTTGAGCGATAATCCGCGCTCACTGCGGCAAGAGGCAGTCGCTGTCGTAGGCATCGACTTTCCTCGTGAAGGAGTGGAGTCACTACGGTGGCGGCCCGTTCGCACGACCGCTACCGGCCTACATAGTCTCTGACAAGCGATTCAATGAAGCTCGCTCCGCTCGCAGTTTATTTGATTCGTTTGCAGATTAGCTTGCGGCGTTGGGCGGACAGGGCGAAATCTTGTCCGCCGCGTTCTTTGTTAGGATGCTAAGCTGGAGCAGCGAGATGAAAAACTTGTGCGTAGCGGCGTTCGTTGCGGTCGCGGTATTCGCTTCTTCATGTTCGCCGGATAGGCAACAGTCAACTACGGTAACGGGCGCACCGAAGTCGGTGACCGGCAATTCAGAAGACGTCGAGCAGATCTTGTCTCAGGCTGAGCGAGAGAAGGCTGTCGATATGGCCTCTGGTCTGTGGACGGAGCGTTGGGTTGCTGACGACTTCGTCATTACCGGCGAGGATGGTAAAGTGCATTCACATTCCAAGAATCAGGTCCTTGAAAACATCAAATCCGGTGCGTGGAAAGTGGAAACGGTTGCGATTGATAACATCAACGTACGCGTTTTTGGTGACGCGGCGTTCGTTACTGCGACGCAAACTGAAAAAAGCCAGTTCCATGGTAAGGACTCGGGGGGCCGCTACCAGTACACTCATGTATGGGTCAAGCGGGCGGGTCGGTGGCAGGTAGTCGCGGCACATGTGACCCGCCTCCAGGAACCCAGGTCCTGAGGGACGAACCCGACGGATTCATGAGAAGTCTGAAGGCTAGTCCCGAAATGCCGCCAACACCACGATGCAGCCGACAATCGGCGCGCAGCAGTGTTGTTTTTATGAAAGGTGAAGCTCGCGCCGTTTGCGGCTGATCGCGAGCCGTTATGCCGACCAGGCATGCCCATCACACTTCCTAGAACCACCGAATGCCGATCCGGTATGATCAAGGAAAGCTCGATGATTTCTTAGCGGACGCTATTGAGTCATTTGACGCCAGTCGCGTGGACGCGATCCTAGACAGGGTTGGCCGGCGCTCCTGCGCCGGGCGAGGAAGCCGTAAACGCAGCGTTGCACCACTTCTCTGTTTTCGGCATATTCAGTATTACTCGATATGCCAAAGGCCAAACCCTTCGCGCGAATCGCGATTACCCTTCCCGCCAGGGACCTTGCCGCCGCGGACCGTCTGGCGCTCCGCCACGATCGGTCCCGAAGCTGGATCGTAGCCGAGGCGATTCGCCGGTATGCGGCCGATGAAGCAGCGTCAGCGCTACCTCCAACGCAACAAGGCCTCGGAGAGTCGCGTCGCGCGCAACTCATTCGCGATCTCGCACTGACGCCCGAGGCGCGTGTGCGGGCCGCCGAAGAGACCAACCGATTGGCGGAACTGCGATCGAAAACCCGGACACATCAGTTGGCGATGTTCCACCGGTACGAGGATTTCCTCGACTGGAAGCGGAGCCGGGACCTTCCGCGGTGAAGGAATACGAGACACGGGTAGCGCGTGTTTGCAGCCGCTTGAACGCCGAACGCGCCAGGTACCTCGTGGTCGGCGCAACCGCGATGCAGCTCTGGGGCACGACGCGAGCGACGCGCGACATCGATATCCTCATCGAGCCGACCGTGGCCAACGCCAGGCGTGTACTTCGAGCGCTCGCGTCGCTCGGCTTCGGATTGGCAGGCGAGCATCTGGCAGAAGACGTCGCGTCGAGCGCCGTCACGATGATCGGAGACACGCCGAACGTCGACATCCTGACTCGCGCGTGGAACCTGAAATGGGCAGAAGCTCGGCGCGGAGCAACCACATTCGACGTCGAGGGCGTTGCGGTGCCGACGGCGTCCATCGAGGACCTGATCGAGTCCTAGCGCACAGGACGCCTTCAGGATGCTGC
>JALYJX010000336.1 GCA_030775065.1 Gemmatimonadota bacterium
AATTTAGCGTACTAACGAATCCTTGTAAACGGATGCTTCTGCCGGATATCACAAACATGCGACGCTCCGAAAGTGGAGCCTCCAGCTCGTGACGTCCGCTTGTACGACTGCGAGAATTGATACACCAAACAACCGAGTTAGTGCACGCGGCGGATGGGTTCCGCCGCTTTGATTTATCCTGCCGAGGGCTTAAAATGCGAGTGCCTCGAGCGCCAGCTTACGGACCGGCGCTCTTTTTTTGCCCGGGGGCTGTTTCGAAGTGGAGAAGTGGTTCTGAAATCTCCTCTGCAATCTGGACGGGTGGCCGAGTGGTTTAAGGCGCACGCCTGGAAAGTGTGTGTGCGTTAATAGCGCACCGTGGGTTCGAATCCCACCCCGTCCGTAGTTGTATTATTTGTTGTCCCTCGAGGAGATGACAATGGTCCGGCTCCGCCTGCATGCCGTATTCATCATCGTCGCGATGTCGCTTGGCTGCGCTCCCTCCTCGTCCTCGGGAGGGACGGGCGAACGCAGGTCCCAGGTCATCACGCAACAGGAGATCAGTGCTGCGGGAATGTCCGGCAGCGCATACGAAGTCATCTCGCGGCTCCGGCCGAGCTTCCTCGTCTCGCGAGGACAAACGACTCTCAGCGGCGACCAATCGGTCGCGTATCCCAACGTCTATCTTGACGGCGTGGCGTTCGGCGACATCAACACCCTTCGGAACATCGACGCCGCGCAGATTGCCGAGATCCGCATGTATCAGTCGTGGGAAGCGCAGACGAAGTTCGGACTCGGGAACAGCGGCGGCGTAATCGCAATAGTCACCCGGAGATAACAGCTGTCGTTCGACTGACGTCGCGGGAACAGCTCGCGCGACGACGCACTACGCTTTTTTGAGCGCCTCCTCGACCTTCATCAGCGACTGCCTCGCATCGCCGAACAGCATCCGCGTGTTGTCGTGATAGAAGAGGGCGTTGTCGATCCCGGCGAAGCCGTGCCCCATGCTGCGCTTCAACACCACGATGTTGCGGGCACGGTCCACATCGAGAATCGGCATGCCGTAAATCGGGCTCGACGGATCGTCACGCGCCGCCGGATTCACGACGTCGTTCGCTCCCACGACGAGCACCACATCCGTCTGTGCAAACTGGCCGTTCACCTGGTCCATCTCCAGCAGCTGATCGTAGGGCACGTTTGCCTCCGCGAGCAGAACGTTCATGTGACCCGGCATCCGCCCCGCGACCGGATGAATCGCGTACTTGACGTCGACGCCGCGCTTTTCCAGATCGGTCGCAAGCTCACGCACGGTGTGTTGCGCCTCTGCGACGGCCAGGCCGTACCCCGGCACGATGACAACACTCCGTGCGTAGGCAAGAGCAATGGCCGTGTCTTCGGCAGTCGTCTGCTTGACGGTGCGCGGAGCCAGAAATTCCTGAGTCGCCGGATCGACCGCTCCCGCGCCGAACGCGCCGAACAGAACGTTGCCAACTGAGCGATTCATCGCCGTGCTCATGAGCAGAGTCAGCAACGTGCCCGACGCACCGACGAGAACTCCCGCCACTACGAGCATCTGGTTGTGAAGCACGAAGCCAGTCAGCGCCGCCGCTAGCCCGGTAAGCGAGTTGAGTATCGAGATCACTACCGGCATGTCGCCACCGCCGATAGGAAGAACGAACAATGCTCCGAGCAGGAGAGCCGCAACGAAGACGAGCCAGAGTGCAGGTACCCCGCCGGTTCCAAGCGCGATGGCGACCCCGAGCGCGAGAATCGCGAGCAGGATCAGGCCGTTCAGTGAACGCTGAAACGAAAACTGGAGGGGCCTTCCGGATAGAATCTCCTGGAGCTTTCCAAAGGCAATCAGACTGCCGGTGAACGAGATCGCGCCAATCGCTGTGCCGAGGACGATTGACGTTGCTTCCCCAGCACCGACACCGCTGGGCCCAAGGCCGCGCGTCAGCCGGATGTACTCCGCTACTGATACGAGAGCCGCCGTCCCGCCGCCCATACCGTTGAAGAGCGCGACCATCTGCGGCATCGCAGTCATCTGAACTGTGCGGGCGAAGTAAATCCCTATTGCCGCACCGACAAGTGTACCGGCGGCGATTATCCAGAATGAGATTATCTGGCGGTCGAGCAGCGTGGCCGCGAGCGCGACGGCCATCCCGATCGCAGCGAGTCGGTTGCCAGACCGCGCGGTTGCCGGAGAGCTAAGTCGCTTCAGCCCCAGTATGAAGAGAACCGCTGCGCCGATATAGGCGATGGCAATGCCCGAGTCGCGGGCATCAAGCATCCTCTTTCTCCACGTCGCGCTTGCGGAACATCTCCAGCATCCTGTCCGTCACGACAAAGCCTCCGAAGACGTTGGCCGCGCCGAACACGACAGCCACGAATCCCAGCACTTTCAACAGCGTCGTGTCCGCGGCCCCGGCGACGAGCATGGCGCCAAGCACCACGATCCCGTGGATCGCATTGGTGCCGGACATGAGAGGAGTGTGCAGCACCGACGGAACCCGAGAGATCACCTCGAATCCAACGAACATCGCCATGATGAAGACATAGATCCCGAGCACTAGCTCCTGACTCACGTTGATGCCCTCGCTGGCTGAGGTGATTGTCCGCTGTTCCCACTGCCGGCTTCGCTGATGCCCGGCGACGCGGGAAGTCCCAGTCGCTCGCGCGTCGGTGCGTGCCTGATGTCACCGTCCGCCGTCATGCATACCGCGTCGATGATGTCGTCCTTGAGATTCAGATCGAGTGTCCCTTTGGGCGCCAGTAACGTGACGAGAGCCGAAATGTTCTTCGCGTACATCTGACTGGCGTGAAAGGCGAGGTCGCTCGAGATATGAAGGGGCGCGATGATCGTGACGCGATTGCGCACGACCGTTTCGCCGGGAACGCTCAGCTCGCAGTTTCCCCCCTGCTCGCCGGCGAGGTCGACGATCACCGAGCCGGGCCGCATTGCCGCGACGGCTGAGGCTGTAACGAGAAGGGGCGCCCGCCTGCCGGGCACGAGTGCAGTGGTGATGATGACGTCCGCCAGAGCGGCACGATCGTGGATGAGCTGCTTCTCTTTTTTTATGTGCTCCTCGGGCAGCTCTTTCGCGTATCCTCCCGCGTCCTGGGCAACTTCAGATCCTACGCCGAGCTCGACGAAAGTTGCACCGAGGCTTTGCACCTGTTCCTTGACGACAGGGCGCGTGTCGAATGCCTCGACGACGGCGCCTATGCGGCGCGCTGTTGCGATCGCCTGCAGGCCGGCTACGCCTGCACCAATCACGAGAACCTTCGCCGGTCGCACTGTGCCAGCGGCTGTCATCAGCATCGGAAAAAATTTCTGAAGCGCGTTTGCGGCGAGCAGTACCGCTTTGTATCCGGCGACAGTGCTCTGTGACGAAAGGGCGTCCATCATCTGAGCTCGCGTTGTGCGCGGAACGAGCTCCATCGAAAGAGCGGTGATTCGTCGTTCGGCAAGCCTCTGAAAGAATTCGGGATCGCCAGCGGGCTGAAGCAGGCCGATGAGAGTGGCTCTCTCGTTCATCAGAGCCAGCTCGTTCGGCACGCCGGACTCTCCGGACGCGGGCCGCTGGATCTTAAGGATCATTTCCGCCGTCGCATAAAGCGTCGCGGCGTCATCGACCAGCTGCGCGCCCGCCGCGCGGTACGCCTCGTCCTGGAATCCCGCCGCATCGCCGGCTCCGCGCTCGAACAGAATCGTGTGGCCGGCGCCGCCAAGCTGAGGAATCACGTCCGGCGTGAGCGCGACCCGCCTCTCGCCTGCTGCAATTTCACGGGGCACTGCTATCTGCATTGGATTGCTGATCCGGTTGTGAATGTCGTCGGTAGCTCAGGAGCGGCGAGAAGGTACGAGCGTCCGCGCGACTACCCGCGCGGGAAAAATAGTCGTCCTGGAGGCGTAGCGCGCAGCGCGGGGCCGATGCGGTTTGCAATGGAGCAGGCATTTTGCGAGACAATTTGCCGCCATCCGAAGTTCGATTGGATCTTTCAAGTCGTTACTCGCCAGCGACTTGAGACTTCTGAAACCCGCTGGCCCGGCTGGTGCCTTGGTGCGGCGCGGCGCCGGCAACCCCCCCCGGCGCCTCCACCTCCCCCTACTTCATCTGTGCAAGGAGAAACAATGGTCCGCAACAAAAAGGGTTTCACGCTGATCGAGCTTCTGATCGTCGTCGTCATCATCGGCATTCTTGCCGCGATCGCGATCCCGAAGTTCGCGAACACCAAGG
>JALYJX010000337.1 GCA_030775065.1 Gemmatimonadota bacterium
TATCCGCAGTGGGCTCGGCGGGCTCGGCGAGTAAGCCGTTGAAGATCTTGAGGCTCACGGTCTTCGGATTCGCATCGAGATCCACCGTGATCTCGAACTTCAGCTTCTCGTTGCGAACCCACCGACGGTCCAGCGTCTTTCCGTTGAACTTGAGGTAGTTCGTGCTCGACGCCTGACTGTACTCGAGCCTTGCAATCTCAGCCCCGGTGCTGCTCCGCAGGACAAATGGCGCGTTCTTGAGCGACGGGCCGCTCTGGAGCGATTCCCACGTCACTGTGTACTCGCCGTTGGTTGCGTACACGCCTGTCGCGCTGGAGTTGAGTTGACCCCACAGGTCGAGTCCGCCGCAGTGCGCGCATGCGCCGCCGCCCTGACTGAGAACTACCGGATTTGCGGAAAGGTCGCCCAGCGAGTTCTGAACGAGGATAGACCCGGGCTCGTCGGCGAATACCTTGGTCCAGCTTCCGACGTCCGGCGCAGGAAGCGAGCCTTCTTCTGGTGTCGTGCCGGGCGCGAGGTTGTCAAAGGTCGCGAAGAAGACTTGCCGGTCTACCGGGCCAAACGGGCTCAGGTCTTCCGTGAGACCGCCAAGGCCTCCATGCGCCGCGTAAGCCTTCCGCACGCTGAGCAAGCTTCCGGCCCGATAAGCAAGATGCCTGAACGGCCCGAATATTCCCCCGAACTGCGGCAGCGACTCGTCTCCGTGACAGTAATCGATCGAGGGATAATGGCCTTGCACAGCATCCGGCAGGTCTGTCTGATTGCTGACGCCATGTCCGAGCGCCGGAAGCTTCAAGTTTCCTTGGTAGCAGATACCGACCTTGACCGCCGGAGCGAACACGTTGTTCTCGCTCGTAGTGACATTCGGAAACGAGGAGAATTCGTAGCAATCGCCATCCTGCGCGAGATTTGTGGTTAGGCACGTCCCCGGAATCGGCGCAATGGTAAACAAGTGCCCGCGCTGGTCGCCAGAGCCGAACTGCTGGTAAAACGTCATCGCCGCTTTCTGGGGAATTCCGAATTCTGCTGCAACGATCTGGTCGGTGCCGCTCGTGGATCCCTCGCTGCCGAGGATTACTTTCGCCGAACCGTCAGGCGTCAGAACGACGCGATCCAGCTCGGGCGGGTCATATCCGACGTATGGGAAAACAAGATTCCAGTGATTGACCGTCGACTGGGCGGGATCAGCGCCCTGCACCCGGTTATCGAGTTCCGCGAGAATCGTGAACCTGACATACTGGAGCATCAGGTCCCGCGCAGCGGAGCCATCCGTGCCACACGCCGCAGTCACCGCGCCCCAGCGAGTCTTGGCCGTGTCGAGCGTCGGCTTCGCGAAAAGCGCTCTCTGCTCCTGCGTTACGCTTCTGGCGAGTTTCGCGCTGCAGGCGTCGCCGGCGGTCCAACCAAAGCGTAGCTCAACGTCAGGAGATGTTGGGGCGCTTTGCTGGTCGCCCGAGCAACCCATCACGACTGCTGCTACCAGCGCCACAGGCGTGTGTCGGTAATAATGCATGAACATCCCCTCTCTAAGGTGGTGGGTCGAATAGTTTCGGAAGCTGGTCGTCATGGACGAGCGGCGATATGGTCAGCCGCCAACAAGCTCAGCAAATCTAGCATCCTGTTTCAATTGTTTCCACCACCAGGATTGGCTCTGCTTGAGGCCGGCCAGATGAGCGGGGTGCTCCGAGAGATACCGCTGGAGGAGCTTGAAAGCCTCGTCGGTATCCGCGGGGCTATTGAACAGGGTTCGAATGAACGCTTCGACCGACAGAAGCTCACCCTGGGGATCGGCATTCCGATCCGCCCTCGCGGCGATCAGCACGCGGCGGGCGCTGTCCTGGAGACCAGCGGTGCGCGCGAGGCCAGCGGCGATGAGCATCCTCCCCTCGTGCTGCCCGTACTCCCACTGCTTTGGCGGCATCAGCGACTGCAGCTTCGCGTAGTCGGCCCACGCCGCGGGAATGTCCGGCTTCACCTGCGGAGTGGTGAGCAGCCAGAGCCGGCACCGCACGAATTGCGGATTTTTCGGGTAGCGACGCCCGCCCTCCTCGCAGAACTTCACGGCGTCGGGAAACTGCTCGAGATCGTATGAGGTTGCATACAGGCGCCAGAGAATCCTGTCGGTGCCGCTGAGGTACGCGTCCTCCTCGTATGCCCTCGTCGCCGTCAGCTTCGCCTGCGTGAAATCGTCCTTCTGATTGTAAATCTGGCTGAGCTGCGCCCAGGCATTCGCGTTGGATGGCTTGATGCTGACCGACGCGCGAAGGTCTTTCTCGGCGTCGCTGAGCAGGGCGGTCGCTTCACGCTGGTTAGCTGCGAGGCCAAGAGCCCATTTATAGTATTTCAGGGAACCACGGTTCTCGAGGGCCTCTTCATCCCGGGCGTTGACTGCGAGTGCGCGGTCGGCGTGCGCAATACCTCGCTCTATCCAGGGCTTGGCACCCAGCGCACCGCCCGCGCGTCTCGCCTGTGCGAGGGCGACTCCGGCGCGTGCCGACATCGGATCGCTCCATCTCGGGTCCAATGCTTCCGCTTGAGCGAGAAGCGAGTCGGAAAGCGCAAAACTGCGCTGACTCGCGGTGGTGTCGCTATTTGCCGCCTGGTTCTCTCCATCCTTTCGCACCGTGTTCGCTCTCTGGAGAAGCGTCCAGGCCTGGACGTTCGAGGTGCCCGATCGCTCCTCACGCAGGCGCACCTCTTCTCCGACACGTGACCGCAGAAACTCAGCGACACGTGTGGCGAGGGCGTCGCGAACCGCGAAGACATCACCTTTCGGCTGCTCGAAGCTCTCGCGCTTCAGGTCCGCCCCGCTGTTTCCGTCGATCAGGCGAACCGACACACGCAGCTTGTCGCCAGCTTCCTCGACCGTTCCACGCACCAGCGTCCCGGCGCTGAGCGTTTTCGCGATGCTGTCCGCCGATGCATCGGAGCCCTTGAACATGCTCGCTCCGCTCTTCGACACCACGTCGAGCGCCTGCACCTGTGCGAGCTGATCGATCAGACTCTCGGTCAACCCATCGGCCATGTACGCCAGCTGTCGGTTGGGACTCACGTCGTCGAAATACATCACTGCGACCCGACTCGGCTCGAATCCGCCGGTGGCGGCGCTTGCGGAGGCCGATTTTCCCAAAGCCCACCAGGCGCCGAGACCTCCAATCAGTACGAGGGCGGCGGCCGCGCCGCCGATGACGTACTTCCGCTTCGATGACTGAGCCGCTTTCGGAACCGGGCGGGCGAGCGTACGCCGGTCGATTCGGCGTGTGATAGTCGCATGGTCGATCACGCACTCCTGAAGCTCCTGCGCGAACTCGCCCAGCGTTGCGAAACGGTCGGCCGGCGACTTCGCCAGCGCGCGCTGTACGAGATCCTCGACCTCGTCCGGGATCGTGTTGCGCACAATCTGCATCGACGGAACGGCGGCCATGGAATGACGGGCCATGATAGCCTGCGCATTCGGCCCGGTGAAGGGCGGCTGCCCCGTCAGCATCTCGTAGAGAACACACGCCAGGCTGTACTCGTCGCTGCGGCCGTCGATGTCCTTCTCGGCGAACGCCTGCTCGGGACTCATGTACGTGGGAGTGCCAAGCGACACGCCCGTCTGCGTCAGCGCTGCCCCTTCGTTCATGCTGTTCACAGCGCGCGCAATTCCAAAATCCGCGACGACCGCGTGTCCTTCCTGCAGAAGGATGTTCTCCGGCTTGATGTCGCGATGGATGATGTTCTTGCGGTGCGCGAAATCGAGTGCCGTGGCGACTTCGCTGGTGATGCGCAACGCGTCTTCGATCGGAAGAATCTTCTCGCGATCGATGCGGTCGCGGAGCGATTCGCCCTCTATGAACGGCATGACGTAATACAGCTGCCCGTCCGCTACACCCGAATCGAAGAGCTGCAGAATGTGAGGATGGCTGAGGCTGGTCGCGATCTGTATCTCGCGGCGGAAGCGATCCGCGCCCAACGCCATCGCCAGGTCCTCGTGCAGCACCTTGATCGCCACCTGGCGCTCGTGCTTGACGTCCCGGGCGAGGAATACCGTGGCCATGCCTCCCTTGCCCAGCTCGCGCTCGACGTCGTAGCGATCCTTGAGAGCGACCTTCAGCTGTTCGAGGAGACCCGGCAATGGCTATTCGGGAAAGGGGAAACTGCAGTACGATATATGGGGTTACAACTCACCGCCATATGGGGTTACAACTCCTGACCTGATAAACGACTAAGCCG
>JALYJX010000338.1 GCA_030775065.1 Gemmatimonadota bacterium
GTCGAGAACCGACCGATCGCACACGACCACCTCGTAAAGAGTCGCAGCGGCCAGCTCCTCGGCTATCTGTGTATGAAGAATCCACGCCTGCGCATCGGGCGTCGTCTCCTCGTTGATGGGGAGCGGACACCGCCGGGCCACCTCTTTCACGAGATCGACTCCGAGGTCGAGCCGCTTGAGCTGCGACGCGAGGTCGAAGCACAGAGTTGTCTTTCCCACGCCATGCGATCCGACGAATGCAACTTTCAGGCGGCGCCGCGTGGGCACATCTCTCAGGAACAGCTCGCGAACGTTCGTGGTCATTGCTCAGAGATTACGCGCTGGCTGCCCTGCGGTCAAACTAGAAGACCGGCGGCAGGTAGTTCCAGCGAAGCAGGAAGACGATTGTCAGCACCGCGCACACCGTAACGAGCGCGTACAGCGTGCGCCGCGTCACGTCCCACCAGCGAGCCGGCCACGCGGCGATCGCGCTCACGACCATCAAAAAAGCAAGGACCGCAAGTACCCATGGCATGAACGCGAGTGTCCGGAACTCAGCCGGGACGCCGTACACGATCCCGTTGGCATTCTCGATCATTCTCGTGGAAGCGGCGATGAAATCGAACCCGAAGAACGCCCAGAAGATCATGAAGAGAATCGCGACAGCGAGCGCCGCTTGCGCCCGCAGGCGCCGCTTGTGGGGCGCATCGGGCTCCGTCCGGAGCCGGCGCCGCCGGGCGAGAATCGTCGCGATGGGCCACGCGACGAAAATCAGAAGCAGCGGCACGAGCAGCAGCCAGGAGACGTATTCGTTCATGAAGTGCGCTCTTTCATGCCACGCGCGGCGCTCCAGCGTTCCGGTCAGCTCGGAGCCGAACACGGGAATTGGCGCGATCAAATGAGTAATTGCGCCGCTGGAATCACGCCGGAACGCGATGAGCCGTTCCCCGCCCACTTCGCGAAAATGAAGCGAATCGATCGGAGCGAACGCGACCCGCGTATCGCCCATCGGAAGCATCAACCGGCCCTCGTCCAGCCCGAGCTCTACCGACGTCGAGAACAAGAGAGGAAATCGCTCGATTGTGCGGTGCGCGTAGCGTGTGACCTGATACGGTCCGGCAAGCGTTCGAAGGTATTCGTCGCTCAACGCAGGCGTTGTCGCCGGCCCAACCGGCGCAACCGGCGCAACCGGCGCGTCAGCAGCCGCCGGTATCAACATCGCGAATAGCGTGTCCCGAAGCGCGGCTCCGAACGTCGAGCGCCCGCCGTTGGCGACGAAATAGACGCCAAGCTTCACGTCCGGTATGAGCAGGAGGAGATTGCTCGTGCCCGGGACAGTGCCGGCGTGCGACAGAACACGATGGCCGCGGTGCCGCTGGTTGATGAAACCGTACGACATTCCGGGCAGGAGCGAGTCGGCGGTGAAGTGCTCCTCCTGCATCCGCGTCACCGCCCCGGAATCGAGAGCCCGGCCGCTTCGGGAAGCGCCTCTGTTCAGCTGCGCGACGAGGAATTGCGCCATGTCCGCCGCAGTGGAGTAGACCAGTCCAACGGCATATGGCCGCGAGTAAACTTCGGCCACAGCGGTACACGAGGCGCCGACGCACTCATGGCCGTCGGCGAGATTGCCGGCGAACGGGTTGGGCGCGCGCACGTAGAAGGTGCGCGTCATGCCGAGCGGCATGAAAATGCGCTCCTGCGCGTAGCGGTCGAACGGCAGCCCGCTCATACGCTCCACGACATGGGCCGCCAGCGCAAATCCGTAATTCGAATAGCCGATGACTTCGCCGGGCCGCCAGCCGCGATTCGGAAGGTTTGCCCGCAAATACGGGCCGAGGGCTCCTACCGAGTCCCGCGAAGGAGCGGCATAGCCGATTATCCGCTCGTCGAATCCCGCCGAGTGTGTGAGCAGCCGCTCGAGAGTGACGGGCTCGGGCCACGTTTTCGGAATCCGGAACTCGAGAAAGCTGTTGACGTCTTCGTCGAGCTCGGCGTAAAAGGGGAAAAGCTGCTGCATTACGGCTGTCGCGATGAACAGCTTCCCGAGTGAGCCCAGTCGAAACAGGGTGCGCGCCGAATCGACGGCCGCGCCGTCGCTGGCGCGGGCTATTCCGAAACCCTTGAGCGCTACGACTTTGTTGCCCTGCACGATCGCGAGAGCCAAACCCGGTACGTCGTAGCGCTTCATCAGCGACGGGACGATCGTGTCGAGTGATGCGGGCGCCTGGGCGTGCAGAGGCTGTGCTGAAAGAAGCACGGCGCTGAAAAAAGCCGCAGAGCGGCGAAGCAATGAAGATGTCAACGAGGCTCCAATTACATGCTCGCGACCTTCCGGTACGATCTCCAGTGCGCGGCCGATTCCCGTATCTGCGCGGCAAGGGGCTGAGCACGCGCCGCGAAATGCGCCGATGCCTCGAACCGGGACTCTCTTTCGTCGCGGCCGAAAAGCGACGCCAGGTGAAGCGCTCGTCCGCGCCACGTGTTGTGGAGCATCAGAAAAATCCCGTGCGTCGTGAACGGATTGAGCTCGTAAGCCCCCTCCATCGCAATGAACATGCGCCGGCCGATCACGCGCTCGAGCGCGGCAAAACGCGGCGCATGCGGCGCACCCGCGAGAAGCTTCGAGGGTATCGGAACATCGAGAGCCGTGCGTATGACCTTCGCCGGGAGATAATAACCCGCGGGCATGGCGCACCTGTCGGCCCAGTCGCGCAGTCGATCGACATCGAGCGCGGGAGCTCGCTCGACCAGCCACGCGACGTCCCACGCTGCCTTGAGTCCCAGACCAAAGAGGTGCGCCGCACAGTGCATCAGTGTGTGCAACACCATCCCTTCAATGTCGAGCGTGGAGAGACATCTGAAACCGGGAGCCGGCAACGAGTGGGCAAGCATCTCACGCTCCGGGAGCTGCCAGAACCCGGGCATTATGCGCGTGTGTATCTCGGCTGAAAGCCCACTGAATGACACCGGCGCGAGATGATGCGGACCCGTTCTGCGCGCGTCCTTTTCGCCTGTCCACCCACGCTCGAGCAGGCGTTTGCGAAGCACGCCGGCCGTACCGCCGGAAACGAGAATGTCGATATCCCCAGGTGCGCGCCGCGGAAGCCGGCCTGCACGCAAACCGTTTCCGCCGGATGAGTCGGAGCCGTCCACGTCCCGCCTGTCGAGGGCCAGAAATGCCGCACCTTTCAACAACACCGCAGTAGCTCCGAGCTCGGCGAGCTCTTTGTCGAGCAGGCTCAGCGCCGCCCGATGCACCAGCTCCCGCCTGCCCTGCTTAAGTGCCTCCCTCTTGATGTGCTCGGTGAACAAAGCAGGAGCCCACCTCGCCACCGGCCGATTCGCAACGAGCGGCAGCACGACGCCGCTGAGGCCGCAGGCGGCGATGTTGTCAGCCATGTGACGCCAATCGCAATCAGCGCGACCAAATGCCTGCGCTGCGCGCGCCGACCATGCCTCGCTGCGCGCAACCTCAGGGCTCCGAGCGCCCGACATCCAGAGCCGCGCCGCGGCGACTCCGATGGAATGCTCGCGCCCGATCTCTCCACGGCAGCGAACACCCTCGACCACGAGGTCTCGCGCTTTGCGTTCGGCCGCAAGCTCGGGCCTCGAGAGTCGCTCACGCAGAGCCGCAACCGCTCGAGCATCGGAGTTGACGTGGAGGCAGAGGTCGCATAGACCGGAGTAAGACGTCTTCCACGGGAAATTCTCGAAGCCGGGAACGAGCGAGAGCTCCTGGCGGAGACGCGATGGACCGAAAGCGCGAACTGTTTGCAGGATCGGATCGTCACGATGCTTTCTGAGCAGACTGGTCAGCGAGGACTCGCGAATGGAGCCGAGATTCAGAGGAGAGTCCGATGGCTGAAAATAGGACGGTCCGTTGCACGCGGTGAGACGTCCGTTGTCGGTTACCGCGGGAGTGCAAGCCGCAGTGCATGCGCCCTCCATCTCCCCGCGGAGTGACTCCGCCGGAAAATCACGAGCGCGCCCGACTGGCTGCACATCGTAAAAGCGAACCTTCGCATGGCGCGACCCGTCGAACGGCTTGATCAGCTCGGCGATGTCGGTGTCGTCCGTAACGCGCGTGATGTTGACGTTCATCTGAACGGCCAGCTCTTCCGCCGCACGCAGGATGTTCCGGCCTGGCTCCGGGCCCTGAAACTTCGCGTGGTACCTGTCATAGCTGAGAGTCAGCACGCTCAGCCCCTCGGC
>JALYJX010000339.1 GCA_030775065.1 Gemmatimonadota bacterium
CCGCGCGACCTGCACGCGCTGCCACGGGGTGAGATTGTGGTAGATCTGGTCGCGAAGCTCGACGAGCTTCTGCTCGAGCGGCGCGAGTTCGTCGACGACGCTCAGCTGCTGGTCGCCGGCAAGACGCTTGAGCTCGTCGATCTGGCGCTCCAGCTCTACGATCGGCTTCTCGAAATCCAGGGTTTGGCCGGAAGTCGCCACTACTTGCTCCCGCGTATCAGACGAACCGATTCGGTACCCAGCAGCGACCGCAGATCGTTGAGGACGGTGTTGTTGACCGCCAGCGTCAAACTGCGGGAGCGCAGTCTCGCACGCAACCCGTTGCCGTCGCTGTAGTTGATCTCGAGAGGTGCCGTTCCCGGAAACGATTCCACTACGGCGCGCACGTCATGCACAACTTGTGGGCTCAGCGTGGCGTCGCGGGTCAGATCGATCGCGATCATCACCTGCCCGTTCGCCCTGAACTCAGCAAGCCGGGTCACGGACTCGACTACAAACGAAGGATTGTCCGCGGTCTGATCACGGCGGGGGTATCCGCCCTTGATGAGAACCGGTACGTCGGTCTTCACCTGCTCCGAGAGCACCGACCACTTCTCCGGGAAGATCATGACCTCCGACGATCCCGAAAAATCCTCGATCGTCAGTCGCGCGAACTCCGATCCGGTGCGTTTGCTCAGCTGGCGCTTGATGTTGGTGACCACGACGGCGAGCGTCATCGGGTCGGCGTTCCAGCCGGTCAGGTCAGCGACCCTGTGCGTCGCGAACAGCTCGGATTCCGTTCTGAAAGGATCGAGGGGGTGTCCCGAAGTATAGAAGCCGAGAATCTCCTTCTCCTTCGCGAGTCGCTCCGATTCGCTCCACGGAGGAACATTCGGCAGGGTGAGCGGAGCGTGCGTTCGGGGATCGCCGACAGCGGGACCGCCGAACATCGATACCTGCCCGGTCGCCTCCTCCTCCTGCTGCAGCGAAGCTTCGCGAAGCGCCGAATCGAGAATTGCAGTGAGCTGCGCTCTGTGTCCGTCGAATGCATCGAGTGCCCCGGCGTAGATCAGCGCCTCGAAGACACGCTTGTTGCAGACGCGTAGGTCCACGCGATCGGCGAAGTCGAACAGCGATTTGAACGGACCCTTCTCGCGCGTGGCGATGATGGAGTCGATCGCGCTCCGGCCAACATTGCGGATGGCGCCGAGTCCGAACCTGATGCGCTTCTCCGCGATGACGGTGAACTTGTAGCCTGATTCGTTCACGTCCGGTGGTAGCAGCTCGATCCCGATTTCACGCGCCTCCCCGATGTACTTGACGACGCTGTCCGTGTCGCCGATCTGCGACGAGAGGAGTGCCGCCATGAAGTCCGCAGGATAGTTGATCTTGAGCCAGGCGGTGTGGAACGCGATGATCGAGTACGCGACGGCGTGCGCCTTGGTGAATCCATAGCGGCCAAATGTCTCCAGCTGGCCTGCGATCTCCGCAATGATCTCGGGGTCGTAACCGCGCTCCACCGATTTCTCGATGAACTTCCCGAGCTCCTGGCGAATCAGGACGGGATCCTTCTTGCCGACAGCCTTCCTCAGCACGTCTGCCTCGGCCAGAGAGATTCCGGCGATTCTCTGCGCCACTCGCATCACCTGCTCCTGGTAGGTGATGACTCCGTAGGTGGTATCGAGAATCTCGCGCAGCTCCGGCAGGAGATAAGTCACCGGCTCTTCGCCCTTCTTGCGCCTGCAGTAGACCTTGTGCATACCGGCATCGAGCGGACCGGGGCGTACAAGCGCGTTGGACGCAACGAGATCGTCGAAGCGATCGCAGCGCATGTTGCGAACCATGTCCGTCGCGAGGGGAGATTCGAACTGAAATACTCCGGCAGTCTTGCCGGCGCGGAGCATCCGGTATACGGCCGGGTCGTCGAGGGAGAGAGCGTCCAGGTCTGGCGCCGTTCCCGTGCGGGCGCGGATGGATGCCAGCGTGTCATCGATCACCGTGAGTGTCGTCAGCCCGAGGAAGTCGATCTTCAGCATGCCGACCGACTCGAGCGCATTCATGTCGTACTGCGTGACAACGGTGCCTTCGTCGCCGTTGGCGCCCGAGCCCCGCGTACCCGCCTGAGTGCAGACAGGCACGTACTCGTCGAGCGGCCCCGGAGCGATCACGACTCCGGCAGCATGAACACTCGTATTGCGCGAGAGACCTTCGAGCGCGATCGCGAAGTCGAGAAGCTCGTGGTATCGCTCGTCGTCGTGATAGAGCCGCTTCACTTCGGTCACGCGCTCGATGGCTTCCCCGACCGTGAGCGAATAGTTCGGCAGGTTCGGAATGAGCTTCGCCAGTGCGTCGGTCTCGCCCGGCGTAAATCCGAGGGTTCGTCCAACGTCCTTCACCGCCGCGCGTGACTTGAGCGTGCCGAAGCTGACGATCTGTCCCACCGAGCTGCGACCATATTTCTCGCGCACGTACTCGATTACTTCTCCGCGGCGCTCCATGCAGAAGTCGATGTCGATGTCGGGCATCGATACCCGCTCGGGATTCAGAAAGCGCTCGAAGAGCAGGTCGAAGCGGAGCGGGTCGAGGTTGGTGATGTGGAGTGAATACGCGACGATGGACCCGGCGGATGATCCGCGGCCGGGTCCAACCGGAATGCCTTTCTCCCGCGCGGCTCGGATGAAATCCTCTACTATAAGGAAGTACCCGGCGTATCGCGCATTGGTGATTACGCCGAGCTCGTAGTCAAGGCGCCGGCGCACTTCGTCCGGGAGCGGATCGCCGTAACGCTTCCGTGCTCCGGCGTTCGCGAGCTCGATGAGAAGCGAGTCCTCGCTTTCCGCGCCGGCGGGGAGGGGAAACGCCGGCACCTGAATTTTTTTCTTGAGCTCGATGCCGGACTCTTCACCGATTCGCACCGTGTTCTCGAGAACGTCCGGACGATCGGGGAACGCCGCGGCAATCTCGGTGGAGCTCTTGAAGTACAGGCCCTCGTTGTACCGCATCCTGTCGTTGGACGTGTAGTCCTTGCCGAGTCCGATGCAGAGAAGAATGTCGTGTGCTTCGTGGTCTTCCGCTCGGAGAAAGTGCGAGTCGTTGGTTGCAACGACTGGAATTCCCATCTCCTCGGCGAGACGGAACACGCGCGCGTTCAGCTCGGCCTGGTTCTCGGTGTCGTGCGCCTGGACCTCGAGGTAGTAGTCGTCGAAGGTGTTGGCGTACCACGATGCTGCTTCGCGAGCGCCGTCCCAGTTGTCGGCAAGCAGGCGCTGCGCGACCTCACCGGCCATGCAGGCCGACGAGACAACGATGCCCTCGCGATATCGGGCGAGAAGCTCGCGGTCTACTCTCGGACGTGAGTAGAACCCTTCTGTATAGCCGAGCGAGCTGAGCTTTATGAGGTTCCGGTACCCCGTGTTGTTCTTCGCGAGCAGAACGAGGTGATAATAGGGCTTCCGGTTTCCTTCGCGTTCCTTTTTGCGGCGATCACCGAGGGCGACATACGCCTCCATGCCGATGATCGGCTTTATCCCGGCTTTCCTTGCCTTCTCCTGGAATTCCCACGCGCCGTGGAGATTGCCGTGGTCCGTGATGGCGAGGGCGGGCTGCTCGAATTCCCGCACCCTCGCGATCAGGTCGTCAATGCGATTTGCGCCGTCGAGGAGGGAGTACTCCGAGTGGCAATGGAGGTGAACGAAGGACACACCGTAACAATATGCAGGGCGGTGGCGCGATGATAGCGCCGCGGCGTGGCGGTGCTATTGCTTAGTGCTCACCATGATCGCCGCGTCCGGCGTGACATTTCCCATGTCGCGGACCACCATGGCCACGCGGCTGGAATCCGCGTACTCGATTGACGTCACACTCGAGGCGGAGAGAGAGCGAAGCTCGTCGATGCCGCCGAGCCGTACGCCGTCCAGGTACACGAGAACGAGCGGGGCACGCACCGATGTCGACGCCGTTTTCGTCGCACCGAGCGTGCCCGCCAGGCTTGACCTGGGCGGTCTCAGCCAGTCCGGATGAAGCTGACTGACGACGTCGTACGCTGACGACGCGGAGGTTGCGTTGATCTCCGCCTTCGAGATTCGGATTGGCGACGGTCGAGTGTTACCCGATGCGGTACCCGATCCGGATGTGGTGGCCGGGGCGCAGGCGCCGGCGGTCAGCGCTCCAGACAAGGCTAGGGCAAGAATCAGCTTGCAGGGCACGGC
>JALYJX010000340.1 GCA_030775065.1 Gemmatimonadota bacterium
CCGGAAGACCCTGAACTCCCGGTTGAACAGGCCTTTGGCGCTACGGTCGACATTGTGCGGCCGCACCCACGGCGGGTTGCCGATGACGATGTCGAAGCCGCCCGCCGCGCTGATATCAGCGAACTGCGTCGCGTACGCGAATGGCAATGCGCCGCCTCGCAGCAAGGTCCTGCGTCTCGCATGCGCGGCTCGCGTGGAAGCACGCATTTCCGCAAGCTGCGCTCTGACCGGCGGTGCGGCCGGCCGCCGATCTCCAAAGAGGTCGCGCGTGCGGAGCGCGCCGAGAAGCTCACGGCGGCCGTGGGTCAGCCTGACGATTTCGAGGTCGATGCACCGCAGCGCACAGTCGCGCTCGACACGGTCCAGCATGTGGGCAAAAACTTTCTTGCGGCGCCCGACCGTGCGAGCGTACCGCGCACGGAGAGCTGCAATTCGCGCGGGCCGCGGAGTGCCGGCACCACTGTCGAACGATCCGCCGGCGAGCGAGTCGCCGACGCGGATGTTCCGATCGAGGTTCGGGAGGGCGGCAACTCTCATCGGATCGCGCTCAGGATCCTCGATCGCCATCGACAGCCAGAGACGAAGCTCGCACAACCACACTGCGGTCGAGTTCACGTCGACTCCAAAAATCGACCGCGTGAGAATCTCTCGCCGGATCTCATGAACGGGCCGGGATTCGCCGAGGTGAATGCGAAGGGCAGCAAGCCGCTCCATCAGGTGGACGAGAAACGCGCCCGACCCGCACGCCGGATCGAGCATGCGCAGCCGTCCCGCGGCCGCGAGAAGCCGCTCGCGAACGCCCGGTGAGGGAATCTCTCCAGCGAGCGCCGCAACGACACCTGTCTCGGGCACCTCCTTCGCCTGTAGTCCACTGGCAAGCGCAGATGTGACAAGCTGCTCGACTAGCGTTTGAGGCGTGTAGAACGCGCCGCTCGTCTTGCGATCTGGCGCCGCCATCAGCGACTCGAACGCTTTGCCGAGCATCTCAGGATCTACCGCGGCCTCCGACCACACCGCGCTGTCTTCCCGCGCCGTGAATCTGTAGCGTGTGAGAAGCTGACCGAAGACGTCGCCCAGCGCTTCATCGGTGAAGATGCAATTGGCAGAGGAGCGCTCGAGAATGGAGCGAGCGAAGAGCCCACCATTCAGAAACGGAACTCTGCCGAACGTGCGCGAGCGGCGCGCACGGTTGGCCGGCCTGGTGTTCAACGTTCCAAAAAAGAGAGGTGCCAGAACTGTGGCGTGAAATCTTCCGCCCCCCACCATGCAGTCTGCGAACCGGTTTGCCAGAAATGCATGATCACCATTGAGCCATCCCTTGGTCTCGATGAACGAGAGAAAGAGCAGGCGCGAGAGATAGAGGAGAGCCAGCTCGTTTCTGTCCTTCTCCGGAACGGCAGGCGACAGGGAAGCAGCAAGCTGGGCCACCGATGAGTGCATCGCTCGAAAAAACCTCCGGCTAACCGTCTCGCGCCCGAGGATCTCGAGCCAGCGCGAATGGGTCGCGAGGTCGGAGTCGCTCGCCGCCGCCGAAAGCGCGCAAAGAGTTTCGGAATCGCTGTCTACGACGCGCTCCTGCGACGCGATTAGCGCGACTACGCGGGGCGTGCTTCGGCCGGTGTACCATGAGCCGATCGCGATCTGTCTCGCGCCCCGGTGAATGACAATCACCAGCCAGAGAATGTGTGGCGTGCGCGACGAAAGGCGCGCCGCAACTCTGGTGAGGGTCTCGCGAACCGGCTGCTCCGCGCTCGATTCCCCGATGAGGGCCCGCATCGAGCCCGGTCCGAGCGACATGTGGGGCGACTCCACTTCGCTGCCGAGGCCGAGTCGCTGGCAGGTATCCTCGTCCACGCGGACGATCTCATCGCTGAATCCGAGCTCCGCGAAGAGCGGGCCTGCGCACTCGACGGATATCGTGTTCGACAGAAGAGAAGCGGCAGAGCGAAGCGTGCGCACTCGCGCAGGCTACGGCGTGCAGGTGTGGCGACGCGCATCGTTTCAGAGCGTGTGCAAGCGCCGGTTTGCCGTGCGACGAGCGGGACGCCGCTCCGGCGTCCCGCTTCGATGACATAGCCTCGACCGCGCACATGCACGCCGGCACCGCAACATGAAAGCCGCTACTCGTCGCCGCGCGTTCCCTCTACACCGCCAGGACCGCTATTCGGATCGGCGCTCCCGCTTTCGCCGCCGAGCGGGGTTGTTCCACTCGAGCGGGGATTCTGGAACTCGTCGTCACCCGATTCGGTCATGCTCTCCTCGCGATTCCGCGAGGTTGGTGGACCCCCCTCGCGTGATTTGCCCTCTCCCTCTTCGACGAGATCACGAACAGCCTTGCCTTTTTTGCTGCGTGCCACGCTCGCCTCCGCGATGTAAAGCACAGTCCCCAGGTCGCAACGTACGTGCCACGAAATGTTGGGATTGGCGCAACGAGACGTGCGCCAATACTTTGCGGCGCTCATGGAGCCCTCGATCTTCGGTGCGGTTCAGCCACTTCGCGACGGTGCGCGCGTCGCCCTCATCGCCCCTTCGGGGGTCATCAGCCGCGCCGAGGACATCAACCGGGCGCTGGAAAATGTCCGATCGTTCGGTTGGATCCCCGTGCTCGGCGACCACGTGTCTTCCCAGCTCGGCTATCTCGCCGGAAGCGATTCCGATCGACTCAAGGACATAAACGCAGCCTTCGCCAGCGATGACATCGACGCAGTCTGGTGCGTCCGCGGTGGATACGGATCGATGCGACTCCTCGCCGACCTCGACTACGCTGCGCTCCGCCGCCGAAGAAAGCCGGTGATCGGATTCTCCGACCTCACGGCACTCCACTCCGCAATCCACAGGAAGTGCGGGCTGGTAACGTTTCACGGTCCCACGGCGCGCGCGAGACTGACCGAATTCTCACGCGAGTCGCTCCGGCGCGCGCTGGTCGACCAGCGAGACTCATGTGGCATCGTTGACGACGCGCGCGTGTTGCGGCCAGGCCGCGCGAAGGGTCGGATCATCGGCGGCAATCTCGCGCTCATCACCGCGCTTCTCGGAACGCCGTTCGCACCGAACTTCGAGGGCGCAGTTCTGATCGTCGAGGATGTAGGCGAAGCGGTCTACAGGATCGACCGCATGTTGAGGCATCTCATTCTGGCGGGTGCGCTCCAGCAGTGCGTCGCGCTTGTGGCCGGAAACTTCCGCCCGCCAAAAACTGAAAATTCCAGGGACAATCGCACGCTCGACGAAGTCCTTGCCGAAGCGGCGACGCGCGCCGGAATTCCCTGCCTCGCCGGCGCGCCCTTCGGGCACATCGCCGACCAGTGGACGATCCCGCTCGGTGCGATAGGCGAGCTAGACACCGACGTCCCGAGCCTCCGGGTTCTTCCCGCGAGCTGAGCTCTAGCCGCTCTGGCATGATTTCGACGTCCTTTGCATCTGTGCGCCCGCCACAGAATCGCAGAAACACAGAAAGGGATTCTTGGGGGAACAACACGCGCGAGTACGCCCTCGTGCGCCGGGCTGAGTTCAACACAATGAAAAGAAAGAACGCTACGTCGATGCTTTATGCAGCGTCCCCAAACCGTTCTGTGTTTCTGTGATTCTGTGGCAAGCGCACAGATGCAAGGGCAGCACATTGCGTTGAAGCCGCGAGCGGTTGATGATTCAGCAGCAGTCCCCGCGAATGCCGAAGAGGACGATGAATGGCGAATAAATCCGGCAGCGACCTGATCGAGGAAGCAAAGCAGCGCATCAGGGAAGTCACTCCAGCCGAAGCGAGGCAAATGCGCGAGAGTGACCCATCGATAGTCTACCTCGACGTGCGCGAGCCGAATGAGTGGAACCTGGGACGCATTCCGGGTGCGCTTTTCATCGCGCGCGGGAATCTCGAGAGCCGAGTGGAGTCGACCGTCGCCCGCGAAAAAAGGATCATCATCTACTGTGCACGCGGGAATCGCTCGGCACTCGCCGCCGACACGCTGCAACAAATGGGTTACGCCGATGTCGCTTCGATGTCTCAGGGATTCATCGGGTGGGTGGACGCCGGCGGGGAGGTCGAGGATTGATCGAGACAGAGCCATTCGAGCTCTCACGTGAGCGGCCCGGGGGAGGAAAGCCGCTGGTCGTCCGCGGGGAAGCGTATCATCCGGAATCTGCGGCGGACACCGCTCCTGCTGTCGTCATCTGCCACGGTTTCAAGG
>JALYJX010000341.1 GCA_030775065.1 Gemmatimonadota bacterium
AAGAATGGCGCCGGCATCGCGGAGCTTACGGGCGATGAAAGCGTCGCGAGAAGCTATCGAGCCCTCGAGTGCAAGCGACCCCGCCGTCGTAGTCATGCGGTCGCCGGTGTCGATGTTGTCCTTCAGCAGGATTGGGATGCCGTGCAATGGCCCTCGAACCCGCCGCTCCGCACGCTCCCGGTCGAGCGACGCGGCGATCGAGAGCGCGTCGGGATTGATGTCGAGCATGTGGTGTAGCGCCGGCCCGCGGTGATCGAGCGATTCTATG
Organism: Gemmatimonadota bacterium; assembly: GCA_030775065.1. Taxonomy (GTDB): domain Bacteria; phylum Gemmatimonadota; class Gemmatimonadetes; order Gemmatimonadales; family Gemmatimonadaceae; genus UBA4720. The sequence continues at coordinate 269 of JALYJX010000341.1, forward strand.
CGCTCCAGGTATTGCTGCGTGATCGAGCGTGCCGTGCGCTTGCCCGTCACCATGTCGCGCTGAAGACCGAGGATCGTCGCTTCCTCGAGGTCGAAGACGGCGTTCTCCGGGCCGCCTTTGAGACTCCCCAATTCTGATTCGCTCAGCGTCGCGTGGAGGCCATTTAAACCGAGCCCCGGCAAGCCGCCGCCGAGGAGTGCAGCGCCACCGAGGGCGCTGTGCCGGACGAAATCGCGCCTGCGCATCAGCCGATGTGACAGCTGGCGAGCCCGCGCTTCTCGAGATACTGCTGGTGGTAGTCCTCCGCTTCGTAGAACGCGGAGGCCGGGGTGATCTCGGTAACAATCGGACGTCGATGCCTGCCGCTTCGGTCACGCTCGTCCTTCGACGCTTCGGCGGCCGCTCTCTGCTCCTCGTCGTGATAGAAGATTGCCGACCGGTACTGCTCTCCGACGTCCGGGCCCTGGCGATTGAGTGTCGTAGGGTCGTGGTTCTCCCAGAAAACCGTCAGCAGATCGTCGTACGTCAATCGCGAGGGATCGTATTTGACCTCGACGACCTCAGCGTGGCCGGTGCGGCCGCTGCAGACGTCGCGATAAGTTGGATTCTCCATAGTTCCGCCAAGGTAGCCGACTCTCGTCGAGAGCACTCCGGATAGCTGGCGGTACGCGGCCTCTACGCCCCAGAAGCAGCCGGCGCCGAACGTGGCAATTTTCGAGGTCTCCATCGTGTCATTCTTCTCCATTCGTTCTCCCTTCATTCATGTAATTCGCGAGTAGACGGTGAAAGTGGTGCGTGCCTGGTTCACGCCGCGGGGAAAACCGCCCGCGATCGTATAGACGCGAGCTCACCCCCCTTTGCACGGATTCGACGACTTCCTCGTCTTCCATCTCCACCTTGTGCAGATCGCCGCCCACGCCTTTTTCCCTGAGTGATTCTTTCCATACATACGGTATGAAGGAGACACGGGATCTGCCGGGACCGAGTGGATTCACGACGTTCAGCGACAGTCCCCACGGGTAGAAGTTCAGCATCACGTTCGGAAAGAGCCAGAAATAGAACGCGGCAACGCGCTTGCCTTCGTCGGGGTGCCCGGCTGGGAGCTCGAATACGACTTCGCCAGACTTGGCGATTCCCATCTGAAGGGTGCCAGCCGAAAAAATTTCCGTGTAGTACGAGCTGTAGTCGAGCTGTTCCGACAATCCCTGATGCACATACGGAATGTGGAATTCCTCGAGGTAGTTGTCGCAGTAGAGCGCCCAGTTGGCGTTGATCAGATAGTCGCGGGATCCGTTCGGATCGCGGCGGAACTGCTCGAGCGGCATCCAGCCCACTCGTGCTTCGACCGGTGCGATCCACTCTTCGAACGAAATCGCCGGATCGAGCCCGGTGAACAGCAGGGGTCCCCATTTGCGGAGTGGCAGTCGCGGCAGATCGTCCGCTGCGCTCGGAAAACCCTCGGCGCCGTCGAACTCCGGCATCGACACGAACGAGCCATCCATTGCGAAGCGCCGGCCGTGATAGCGGCAGCGGATGGTCTTCAGGTGTCCCTCGCCTTCGACGACCAGCGCGCCACGATGCGTGCACACGTTCGAGAGACAGCGCAGCTCGGCTGCTTCGTCCGAGACGAGAACGAGTGGCTCGTCGAGGCATCCCTCGAGAAGCGTGAACGGAAGCACGTGACCCGGAGCTTTGACGCGCGCGGCCTCGCCGGCCCACTGCCAGCTTCGCGCAAACACAGACTCCTTCTGGAGCTCGTAGTAGGCCGGATGGGAATACACTGCCGCGGGCAAAGTCGAAGCGCGCCCAATGTTCGCGTCTATCTCTACTCGAGGGGTTTCGCTGCGGCGCGCCTCGGTACGAGCGGTTGCCTGTTCGGTCTCTGTATGCTTGCCGGCCATGAATGAGATTACGAAGTTTCCGCGAAACTTCCAGCCGCCGGAGCCAGTAGGGATTCTCAAAGGAGGGGTCCATGTTCGGTATGATTTCGCTTCTCATCGCGCTCGTAGCGGTGGTGCTTGGATACAGTGGCGCGCGGAAGTTCGTCCGCGATCGCCTGCGTTACGTCGATGGCGCGCAGAAAGGCACAGCGCCGATCGTCGCCGGGATCGTCACGTTTCTCATTGCTCTCCCTGTTGTCTGGCTGCTCCCGCTCGTAGGGACAGGCACTGCGATAGCATTTGCCTTGAGCGTCGCCACAGGAGTCGCGGTGGGCGCGCGAGACATCAAGAGCGGCAACTACACGTCACTCCCGCGCGTCTAGCGTCCCACGACAAAGACAGGCTGGACACTCTTGTGTCCAATTCGCGTGACAACATGCGTTGGCGGACATCCTGACTGAATCGTCTCAACCGTCAACGCTGCAATCGCTTAGAGTCTTTCGAGCAAACCGAAGACCGTTCGGCACCGTAACTGCCCTCCCGGCTCCCGGATAGCATCAACTTTCGGTGACCGGGAGGTCTTGTGTTCAAAAAAATCGTCATTTCATCCGCGGCATTCGCGGTAGCGTTTTCCATGGTAGCACTGCCCGCTTCCGGACAGCGCAGCCGCACCAAGGCCGCTAAGCGATCGCAGGCGAGCTCGCCATCAATGGCTGTCTCGCCCTACGCGGGGTACATCACCTTCGGCGAGCTTCTGGATGGCCCGCTCAACACGACTCTTCAGAGCAAGGCCTCGCCGATCTACGGCGTTCAGCTCAACCTGCCACTGGGCAACGTGATTTCCGTAGTCGGCAACGTCGGCTACACTGAGCCCGATCTCAGCGTCGGGCTGCCCATTCTCGGCAGCATCACGTTTGGAAAGAGCTCGGTCTGGCTGTACGATGCGGGGCTCCAGCTCAGCGCCCCGGGTTACGGCACTGGCGATCGTGGAATCTTCCCGTTCATCCAGGTTGGCGCGGGCGCAATGAAGTACAACGTCGACGTCTCGGGATTCACGCGAGATGCAACGAATACGGCGTTCAATGCGGGGATCGGCGCGGACATTCCGCTCGCCCAGAACATCGGCGTGCGCCTGTTCGCGAGGGACTATATCGGCAAGTTCGATTTCCAGGAAGCGACGCAGGTCGACATCGTCGACGCGAAGACGTCGCACAACGTCGCGCTCAGCGCAGGACTCAAGCTCGCGTTCTAGGAGCTGATGTGATAGAACGAATGTGACGGATTGGAGCGGATCAGAGACGGGTACTTCGTGGTCTGGAGTTCTTCCTGAATGTTTCTGATCAGTTCCAATCCGTCGCATCCGCTTCAACGAGTCGTGACGCAAATGAAAAATTCTTCCGCTTCCCGAATTATCTGGCTCGTCGCCGCGTCTTTTTTCTCCGCAGCATGCGAGAAGGAAGAGCCTGTGAGAACGCGAGACGATATCGCGGCCGACTCAGCCCTCGCTGCAGACCTCGCACTGGCGAATCGCGACACACTGCTGATCGATTCGATCGGGCAATACAATCCGCCGGGTGGAATGGGGTCGGACACTTCGCTGAGTGCCATCGATACCGTTGTCCCGCCCGGAGCGCTGCCGCGCGAAATTGCGGGAGAGGCGACCACTGTGCGGCCCGCACCAGTACCTGCCCCTGCACCTGCTGCATCGCGACCCGCACCTCCGGCAGCGCGTCCTGACGCCCCAGCGGCGCGGCCATCACCTCCGAGACCGGTCGCGAAATCATCCCCGGCTCGGCGAACAACAGGCGATCCCTGCAGCTCGCCGGGAGTAGCCAATCAGCAGCGGTGCGTGCGTTCGCGACTCGCCGAGGCAGACCGAAGGTTAAACGGCGTATACCGCGCTCTAATCACCGAGATGCGGCGGCAGGAGGGCGCGAGACCAGGGCAGAAGGATCCAGCGTCAGTAGAGCGGCTGCGCGCAGCGCAAAGAAGCTGGCTTGTCCATCGCGACACGGAATGCAGA
>JALYJX010000342.1 GCA_030775065.1 Gemmatimonadota bacterium
CCTGGAAAGTAGACTATCGTCTGATAGGGTGGCTTTCCTCCTTTCGGGAGGAACAAGTATGCGGTCACACGCTCGTTTCCGTACGCGGCCGCGAAGGTGATCCTTTCGCGCGACATGTTCGCCCCGGCAGTGTCCCTTTCCTCGACCTTCGCTTCGAGCGGAAGAGGGTCGTAATCGTAAAGCGTGAGGAAAGTTCTGAATTCCGCGTCCGACACCGGCTTCTCGGCGGAATAATCGCGGTAGGCGCGTGCGACCGGCTGCATCGCAGTGCGAAGGTTAGGCTCGTCCTTCAGGTACTTGGCGAGCCGAATCCCGTTTATTACGGAGCGGTCGAACGGCGGCTGAGTGAACGCGTCGTTGAACAGGTATGTCGCATCGCTCCATCCACCGCCCAGAATAAATCGATTCTGACTGTCGCCGTTGAAGCACCATTCGCGGACGTTCCCGGCCATGTCGAACACGCCGAAGCCGCTCATGCCGGCGGCCGTACCTCCTCGAACGGCGCCTTGCCCGCCGAAGTTGCTGCCGGGAACGATGTAGGCGCTGAAAGGCACAGTCGCGGCGCGCGCCCAGTGATACAGCGTAGGGAGAGACTTGCCGGCGAACTTCGCATAGGCGGCGGCTTCGTACCAACTCACGCCGCCAACGGGCAAATCTCCCTGGGCGGAAGGAAAGTCTCCTGCTTCCCAGGTCGAGGGGCCGGGTCGGCCCGTTTTGTCGATGAATTGCGCCGTTGCCTCAACGAAGCTGAGCCGCCGGCCATCTTTCATGAATTCGTGCTCCCAGTATTCCGGTGTCGCGTAACCTCCGGCGTCCACGAACGCCTTGTACTGGCGATTGGTCACTTCGTGGCGGTCCATGAGAAAGTCGGAAAGTGCTATCGGCTCGAGCGCATCGAGACCAGGCAGTGCGCCCGGAAGGTTACCGCCGGTGACGCGCACCATTTCCGGATTGGGAGCGCTGGCTGCGTCGAGCACGACGGTACCCGCGGGTACGACCATCAGCCGATTCACCGTTCTGTAGCCCGGCATCTCGATGCGGATTCTCGATAGAGACGGCCCACTGGGCAGCCGCAGTGTGTCTGTGGGAGTTGTGCCAACCAGCTCCCAATGCGTCGTGTCATTGAAAAGCGCCCGGTAGACTTTCGCGCCCGCGGGCTGCGTCAGGAAAACTCCCTTGCGAGTGAACCGCGGCCACAGTGATTCGAGAACGGAATCACGAGGGTTCACAGCTACGACCTGCATTGCGAGCGCAAACGCGCTGTCGTTCGCGCCCGCTTCAATGTGGCGCTGGATTGCCGGGATCGCTTCGCTACGCACCCAGCGTTCGCGACGCCAGTCGGAGGTGAGCGCGTAAGCGGCTCCGGCTGCCAGGACGACGCCGGCCGCCACTCCCGCGACTAGGCGTTTGGCATTCGCCGATCTGCCATTTGCCGATATGCCGCTGGTGAAGGTCCCGGTTGGGGTCGCAAGCGCCTCGAGCTCGATCAGCAGCTCGGCTGCCGTCTGATACCTCGCTTCGCGCTGCTTCTCGAGGCACTTCATGACTATGCGCGAGACTTCAGGAGGGACCGACGGCTTCGCGATGGATAGCGGCTCCGGCGGAGTCACCACATGTGCCGACATCACCTGCTGCGAATTCCCCGTAAACGGAGGCTTTCCGGCGAGCATCTCGTACGCGACGATGCCGGCCGAATAGATATCCGCCCGCTGGTCGATGTCCGCATCCGCCGTGACCTGCTCGGGAGCCATGTACGCCGGCGTTCCGAGTGACATGCCCGACGCGGTGAGGTTGTGCGCACCGGTGGCTCCCATTGCCTTGGCCACACCGAAGTCGAGCACGAGCGCGTGACGATTCGAGATCATCACGTTGTCGGGCTTGATGTCGCGGTGAACCATGCCGTGCTGGTGCGCATGCGCGAGCGCGTCGACGATCTCGCGAAAAAGTCGAGTGCCTTCCGAAACGGGCAGCGCGCCATCGCGGGAGATTCTCGACCTGAGCGACTCGCCATCGACGTACGGCATGACGTAATGGAGGAATCCATCCGCGTCACCCGAATCGATCAGCGTAAGGATGTGCGGATGCTGGAGCTGCGCAGCGATGGAGATTTCGCGGATGAAACGGTCGGCGCCGATGGCCTGACCGGCCTCGCGGTTGAGGACTTTTATAGCGACGACGCGAGCGTGGCGAAGATCGCGGGCCAGGTACACGGTGGCCATCCCACCGTGCCCGATCTCCCGCTCTATCTCGTAACGGTCCGCAAGTGCGGCGTACAGGCGACTGACGTCGTCGGCCATTGGTGCCTTCGTGAAGGAAGGGCGTTGCGTGAGGGACGTCCGTCCCCAAGAGTTCCTCGCGGAGCGCTAATTTAGGCGAGTGTGCCGGGCCAAACCAGTATCGCCATGAGACAATGACCGATAGCGTCCCGGCCAACGCCGGTTCCCTTCTTGACAATACCCAATATGGGGTCTATCATACCCAATATGGGTATGATACGAGGGACTCGGAAGAGCAAGGCTACACCGACAACCAGTGTGGGTGACGCTCTTTTTTCCAAGGTCCAACAGCGCGTTCTGGGAGTTCTCTTCGGAAACTCCGGCCGGAGCTTTTATGCGAATGAGATCATTGCGCTCGCGAATTCCGGTACCGGTGCTGTTCAAAGGGAGCTTGGCAAGCTCGAGACCGCGGGGCTTGTAACGGTCACACGCGTTGGTAATCAGCGGCATTATCAGGCGAATTCTGCTGCAGCTGTTTTCAAGCCCCTGCGCGAACTCGTCCTGAAGACCTCAGGAGTCGCGGACATTCTAAGAGCCGCGCTGGCCCCGGCAGCCACTGCCATCCGCGCCGCTTTCGTATACGGGTCGGTTTCGAAGGGTGAAGACCGCGCGACCAGCGACATCGACGTGATGATCGTCAGTGACGCGCTGGCTTACGGCGAAGTGTTCGAATTGCTGGAGAAAGCCTCGAGACGGATAGGGAGAAGCATCAATCCAACGATCTATTCGACGCGAGAGCTCACCAAACGACTTCGCGGCCGAAATGCCTTCGTCACCCGCATCCTTGCGCAGCCAAAGATCTGGCTCATCGGCACCGAGAATGACGTCGTCGCTGGATAACCTGGCCCGGGCCGGCGGGGTGCTGCGCAAGGAGCCCCCGGATGCCAACGAATTCGCGGGCCTGGTCCACTCGGCAAGGGTGCGCCTCGCGGACGCGCAGAAGACCGAGAACTCTCTCGAGAGTCGCTTCGACCTCGCATACAACGCGGCACATGCGTACTGTCTCGCCGCCCTTCGCCACGCAGGGTATCGTTCGCAAAACCGTTACGTCGTATTTCAGGCACTGCCCCACACACTGCAACTCGGCCCGAACGTCTGGCGAGTGCTCGCGAAATGCCACCAGATACGCAACCAGGGCGAGTACGAAGGCGACCTTAGCGTAGATGACCAGCTGGTCGCTGACCTCGTCATCGCGTGCAAGACGGTTGCAAAGGCGGTCGCCAAACTACCAAAGCTCACGTAATTCCAAACCCAATCATCAGCAACTAATGATCGTCCACCTTGTCGACGGAACGTACGAGCTCTTCCGTCACTTCTACGGAATTCGCCGCGGCGTCAAGGTCGATCCACCGTTCGGGGCGGTGGTGGGCGTGCTGCGTACAGTTGCGAAGATGATCGAGGAAGGCGCAACGCACATTGGTGTCGCAACCGACCACGTGATCGAGTCTTTCCGCAACGATCTATGGGCGGACTACAAGACCGGCGAAGGGATCGAGCCCGTGCTGTACTCGCAGTTCATCCCGCTCGAGGAATCACTCGCTGCGATGGGCGTGGCGACGTGGGCGATGGTGGAGCTCGAGGCCGACGATGCCCTTGATTCCGCGGGGCACATCGCGGCTCAGGATGAGCGCGTCGAAAAAGTCTGCATCTGGACGCCCGACAAGGATCTCGCGCAATGCGTCGTCGGAGAGCGGGTGGTGCAGGTGGATCGGAAGAGCGGAAACATTCGCGATGAGCAGGGGGTCCGCACAAAGTTCGGTGTTGGCCCGGAATTCATTGCGGACTACCTCGCGCTCGTAGGCGATTCGGCTGACGGTTACCCCGGTCTCGCGGGGTGTGGGCCAAAGACAGCCGTGAGCCTGATCACTCGGCACGGTCACATAGAGGACTTTCCC
>JALYJX010000343.1 GCA_030775065.1 Gemmatimonadota bacterium
AGAGGCGCGCGTCAGGTTCGCACCCGATGGACGCATCGTGGGCTTCTCGCGCACCTTCGCCGAGGCGGATAGGCGCCCTGAGATCAGCGCGGATTCCGGACGCGTGCTCGCGGAGCATGTGCTCGCTACCTGGGTCAACGAGCGGATGGCTCGCTGGAAGTTCGTCGCGTCGTCGTACGAGACGAAGAAGACGAGCGGCCGCATCGATCGCAGCTACACGTTTGAGCGCGCCGATCGCAAGCTGAGCGGCGCGCCTATTCGCGTTGAAGTCGCGATCGCTGGCGACACGCCGTCGAGGGTCCGGCCATTCGTCGAGATTCCAGAATCGTTCCGGCGGCGGTACGGCGAGATGCGATCGGCGAACGATTTTCTCGCACTGCTCGCGGGGGTCGGCATTCTCGCAATCGCGATCGCCGGGATCGTCTTTCTCAACAGGACCGCTCGCGCCAGGCAAGTGCGCTGGCACCCGGCGCTGGTCGCTGGAGGCGTCGTTGGAGCGCTCATCTTCGCCGCCGGTCTGAACGAGCTGCCTGGAAGCTGGTACGGTTACGACACCGCAACGTCGCCGGCGGCATTTCAGGCAGCGATCGTCATGGGCGCGATAGCCATCGGTGCGTTTACGACGCTGATGGTTGGCTTCACTCTCGCTGCGGCAGAAGCGGCCACGCGACAGGCATTCCCTCAACATCTCGATTGGTGGCAGCTCTGGCGCTTTCGAGGCACAAGAGAGGTCGCCGCTCGCGTCGCCGGTGGTTATGCCACCGCCTGCTTCGCGTTCGGGTACGTCACGCTTTTCTACCTGGCGACGCGAACGCTCCTCGGCTGGTGGGTGCCGAGCGCGCTGCTCGACGATCCAAACCAGATCGCATCGCCGATGCCGTGGATCTCGGGCATCGCCGCGTCGCTGAGCGCCGGCGTGTGGGAGGAAGCGCTCTTCCGCGCCTTGCCACTTTCGCTGTTCTCGCTGTGGGTTGGCCAGCGCGCGGGACGCCGGTGGTGGATGACCGGCGCCGTTGTCCTCACCGCGATCGTCTTCGGTTTCGCGCACTCGAACTACCCGTCGTGGCCGCCGTACTCGCGCGGAGTCGAGATCTTTCTCGACGCCTGCCTGTGGGCCGTGCTCTTTCTCAGCTTCGGGCTGCTCGTCACGGTCGTCGCTCACTTCGTCTACGATGTCGTGCTGTTCGGACTGTTTGCGACTTCCGGCACCGCCATCGAATACCGCATCTCGGCGGCGATCATCGGCCTCGCTTTGCTCTCACCTGCCATTGCCGTCGCGTGGCAGTGGGTGCGGCAGCGTGGCTTCGTGGCGGCTCCGGACGAGGCGCGGTTCGGTGCGTGGACGCCGATAGTTGAAGAAGAGACGGCGGTCGCGCCCGCACCGCTGAAGGAGCACGCGCTCACGACGCTCGCGAAGCGCCTCGCAATGGTAGCCGTGATCATCGGCGTGATCGTCGCCATCGCGCGGCCGCCGCAGCCGACGCTTGGCCCTCAGTTCACGGCGGAGCGTGCCCGCGTCGTGAGGACGGCGGACTCGGTGCTGCAAGCGCGCGGCGTTGATCCGGCTGGTTGGCGGAAACTCACGCACACCGGCACCGACACGCTCGCCGCGTGGCCGAGATTCCTGCGCGAGTACAAGCTCATCCCGCGCGCGCAGGAGCTCGCCGCGACCTACGAGCCTCCGGCGTCGTGGGTCGTGCGTTACGTACACAGCGATGGTGCGACTGTGGAGCAGCGCACCGAGGAGTGGCGGGTACGCGTGTGGCCCGATGGTCGCCCACTCGACGTGCGACACATCATCGCGGATTCCGCGCGTCGCATTGCCGCCGATCCAGCCGACGTTCGACGCATCGCCCTTGCTGCGCTCGCGCGGGAAGGTGTAAGCACGGCCACGCTTCAGGAAACGGAGTTCAAGGAAACGGCGCGCCCGTCGCGAAAGGATGTAACCGTCACGTACACGGACACCGCCGTCAAGCTTCCTGCAGGCGCCGCAGCGAAAGCGTCGGTGCAGGTCGCCGGCGACGAGCCGCTCGTAGCGCAACGCAGGATGGAGCTGCCCGAAGCATTCCTTCGCGCCGATCGGCAGCGGCAGACCAATCGCACGATTATCGGCGGATTGTTCGGGCTGTTACTGATGGGCGGGATCTTCACCGGCGCGATAGCAGTCACGCGACGGCGCGCCGTGATCGAAGACGGAATTCTCGATCGACGAAAGACACTTATGCTTGTTGGCGCGGTCACGGCCCTCTCTCTCGTCGAGGGGCTCAACGGACTTCCGTCGACACTCTCCTCGTACGACACGTCCGAGCCGTGGAGCCGCTTCCTCGGATCCACCGCCGTCGGTTTCGTCGGCGCGCCCGCCACCGCCCTGCTCGTGCTTGGCGTCTGGATTGCGCTCGACGCGTTGAGACGACGCGTCGGAATCCCGATGTTGCGCGATGCAGAGTCAGGAACGGCGACTCGCGACATGCTGGTAGCCGGACTTGGACTCGGAGCCATGGTCTTCGCGATGGTGCGACTCGAATCGCTGGTACCCCTGGGCAGCGTTGCGCGCATCCCGCCCACTCCGTCGACGCTGCTCGATCGCGCGCTGCCCTGGCTGGGTGAGGTGCCGAGCGTCCCGTCTTCGGCGATAATCACGGTCGCCCTTGTCGGTATTCCGATACTCGTCCTGGCCGGCATAACGCAACGGTGGGCGCTGCGAGCGCTCATCGCGTCAGCGGCACTCGGACTCGTCGCCGCCACCGCGATTGCATTTGCGCCGCCGGGAGAAGCCGATCCCGTGCGAATGATTTTGGCCGTCGTACGCATGGCCGTGATTGCACTCGCGCTCTATTTCTGGGGGACGCTCTCAGCCTGGTCGTGGCTCGTTGCCGCCCTGGTGTTCAGTGCGCTCGGCGGACTTCGCTCGGCGGTTTACGCGCCGATGGGACAGGAGCAGGTCGCCGGGGCGCTCACGGTCATTGTTGCGTCACTGCTCATCGCGCTTACGGTGCGGTACACCCGAGCGGGAGCGACGCGCGAGATGATTTCACAATCTACGGAGAGGACCACAGGTGCCACATGTTAGGAGCCGAGGGTCGCAGGTGTCGGGTGAGGTGCGAGGATTCGTTACAGACCGGGAGGATTGGTAAGCACAGACCGGGAGGATTTGTACGGACGGGAGGATGGGTGAGCCTGACGCCTCACCTGCAACCTCGCCAGCTGGATTCCACAGGCCTCGCACCCGTGGTTTTCTCTTTAGATCGTGTGTTGACCGTCACACAGACCCAGCACGAACGCGAAGAGCTCTCCCACTCCCGGTAGCACTCCGCTGACCGTCGCGAAGGGTAACCGCTCCGTTCACTACAACGACTGAGATTCCGGCCGGATACTGAAACGGCGCCTCGAACGTTGCAGTGTCCGCGACTCGCGCTGGATCGAATACCACGACATCTCCGGCGAGCCCAACGGCAAGTCGCCCTCGATCGCCGAGACGCACTCGCGACGCCGGAAGCGACGTCATCTTCTTGATCGCATCCCCGAGCGTGAGGACCTTCCGCTCGCGTACGTAACGCGCGAGGACGCGCGGAAAACTTCCGGCCCCGCGCGGGTGCGGACTTCCACGACGAGTGGGACCATCGACGGCGAACGCGCCGCCGTCCGTGCAGACCATCCCGAGCGGGTGAGCGAGAATCCGCTCGAGGTTGCTCTCGCTCATCGCGAATCCCACCATCCCGACGTCGCCGCGATTTCGTCGGAGGAGATTCACAGTCAGCTCGTAGGGGTCGCTGTTCATCGTCTTCGCGTATGCGCCGAGTCGCTTCCCTTCGGCCGCGCGATCCTCAGGGGCACGAACGGAGGTGATCTGGGCATTGTCCCAGCCGCCAATCAGCTCGACCTTCGCCAACGTTTCCTGCCGGATCTTTGGCGATACCGTCGGGTCAGCGAGTCGCGCGAGAAACGCATCGGTTCCACCGTCGCGGCTCCAGACCGGAAAGAGATTCGTCAGTCCGGTTGCGTACGCGACGTACGGATAGCGATCGAACGCGACATCCACGCCGTCTCGCCGAGCTTCCTCGACGCGGCGAAAAACCTGGTCGAGCTTCGGCCAGTTGCGTGGGCCCTGCGTTTTCAGGTGCGATATCTGAAGCCGGCATGCCGCTCCACGCGCTACGGC
>JALYJX010000344.1 GCA_030775065.1 Gemmatimonadota bacterium
ATCCCCACCGATACCGGAATGCTGATAATCAACCGCCTTGGCATGGAGTCCTATCTTCGAGGCGTCGTCCCGCTGGAGATTGGCAATCGCCGGCCCGGGGAGGAAGCCTCGGTGCAGGCGCAGGCCGTAGCCGCGCGCACCTACTCCTATGTCCACATAGCCGAAGCAGGGCGCCGCGCTTTCGACATGTACTCCACGGTACAGGATCAGGTTTACGGCGGAGCGGATGCGGAGAAGCAGATGGCCGACGAGGCCATCACAGCCACCAAGGACATGGTGCTGCGGTACGCCGGAAGAGTCATCAACACTCCCTATCACTCGACATGTGGCGGGAGCACGGCGTCAGTCGAGGAAGTGTGGTGGCGTGAGCCGAGTCAGCCGTATCTGCGCCCGGTGAGCGACCGGATCCCCGGCAGCGACGGCTACTACTGCGACCCTTCGCCGCGCTTCAGGTGGACTACCGTCTTCCAGCGGGCCGAGCTCAAAGCAACTGTCGAGAAGTATCTCGCGCAGTACAGCACCGGCGTCCCTTCGGGCAGCATTGGATCGATCACCGGCGTGCGCATTGAGGGGCGCACGCCGTCGGACCGGGTGAGCGCCGTGACGTTTCAGACGAGTCGCGGCAGTTATCTCGTTCGAGGAAACGACGTGAGGTTTGTACTTCGGTCGCCAAGCGGGACAATTTTGAACAGCACATATTTCACGACGGACGTCACTCCCGGTCCCGATGGCGAAGTCGGCACGCTGACGGTCAATGGTGGCGGCTACGGACACGGGATTGGAATGTGTCAGTGGGGCGCGATCGGCCGCGCGCGCGCAGGGCAGGACTTCAGGACGATACTCACCACCTATTACCCGGGCACGACAGTGGGACCGATCGATTGACGGGTAGCCGCACCAAGACTCCGTCGCGCGGCGAGCCGGCCCTCGAGACCGAGCGGTTTCAGCCGCCCGACCTCAGAATCGCGCTGGTTGGTGCCGGTGCGATTGCGCAGCTCGCGCATCTGCCTGTGCTGGCGAAGATAAAGGGAGCGACGCTGGTCGCGATCTGCGATAACGATGGGCCTAAAGCAGGCGCTCTCGCGCAACGTCTGGGCGTTCCCGACGTTTTCACGGACATCGACGAGCTCCTGGAATACGACAGGCTCGACGCGGTGATCGTTGCGACGCCGAACCACCTGCATGAGCCGCACGTTCTCCGTGCGCTTAAGTCGAAGGTTCATGTCTTGTGCGAGCGGCCTCTATCACTCACCACAGCCGGAGTGAACCGCATTCTTGCGTCGGCCGAGAAGGCGGGGCGAATGGTCGTCGTCGGAAACAACCATCGTTTTCGCAGTGACGTTCAGCAGCTGAACCGGTTTCTCCAGGGAGGCGAGCTCGGCCGGATCGTCGGCATGCGCGCGGGTCAGTACCAGTTCAGCGCGGGCAAACAGGGTTGGCGATTTCGAAAAGCCGAGGCTGGCGGAGGCGCGTTCTTCGAGCACGGCTATCCGCTTCTCGATCTTGCCTTGTGGCTCACTGATTTCCCGGATCCCGCGCGCGTGTCGGCTCACATGGACAGGCCACGACCCGGGTCCGTGGAGGACAGCATGCTCGTCCACCTTCAGTGCGCCGGCGGAATCAACTACTCGTTCGATATCTCCTGGGCGTACGTGGGACAGGAAGAGCGATGGTGGTTCGAAGTGCTCTCGAGCCGGGGCAGCGCGCGGCTTGCGCCGCTGAGGGTTGTGAAGGAGCTCAACGGCCGGCCGACGAACGTCTCTCCTACGGGCGCGGCGGCGCGTGAGAGCGTATTCCTGCAGTCGTACCGCGCCGAGCTGGCGCACTTCGTCGCGATGCTGCGCGAGGAGGCCACCTACGAGCCGCCAATCGATCAGCTCAAGGTGATGCAAGTGGTGGACGCGATTTACCGGTCCGCCGAAGAGGGCCGCGAGATCGCGCTTTGAGGTTCGCGCTGAACCCGGTGGCTCGCGCTCTCACCGTTGCCAGTCGTTACAGTCTTTCCGCGTTAGTTGCCGCCTCACTTGTGATCGTGGCCGGCGCCACTGCAGTCGCGCAGCCGGCTAAGCCGCCTCCTCTCGCGGCGGCGGGGTCCGACGCTCAGGTGCCCGGCTCCGAGCTGACGATCTACCTGATGACGATGGGGCCGGGCGACGCGGTCTGGGAAAAATTCGGACACAACGCGATCTGGATTCACGACAGCGCAAAGAACACCGACGTGGCCTACAACTGGGGTCTGTTCGATTTCGAAGCCGCCGATTTCATGTCGCGCTTCCTGAAAGGGGACATGCGTTACTGGATGGGTGGCTTCGACCAGAAAGCCACCGTGGATTTCTACAGGCAGGCGAACAGGTCGGTGATCGCGCAGGAGCTGAACCTCACTCCGGCTCAGCGCACGGCACTCGCGCGATTCGTCGAATGGAACGCTCTTCCCGAGAATCGCTTCTACAGCTACGACTATTACCTCGACAACTGTTCGACGCGTATTCGCGACGTGATCGACCTGGCGCTGGGCGGAACCTTGAGGCCGCAGATGGAGGCGGGATTGAGCGGCCTTACTTATCGGTACGAGACTCAACGTCTCACGCAAAGCGACATCCCTGTGTATACCGGTACGATGCTGGGCCTTGGTCAGCCCGTGGATCGTCGCCTTACAGGTTGGCAGCTCGCGTTTATTCCCGGCCGGCTCAGCGAGATGCTCCGAGATGCGGAAGTCCCTGACGGTACCGGCAGGCTCGTACATCTCGTCAAGAGTGAAGACACTCTGTTCGCGGCGACACGCGAGCCTGAGCCGAAAGGAGTCGGGCTATCGACAGTGAACTTTGTTCTTATGGGCTGCCTGCTGTTTGCGGTACTTACGGGGCTGGCTCAAGCGGCAAGGGTTCGGTCGGGATCGCTTCGTCCGGTGTTCCTGCTTGTCGCAGGCATCACAAGTCTCGCCGCTTCTATCGCGGGCACCGGCCTCGTCGCGCTGTGGACGCTGACCAATCACGTGCACAGCTACCGGAATGAAAATGTTCTCCAGGCAACTCCGCTTTCGTTGTTGCTCGCGGTCATGATTCTCGCGCATCTGCGATCGCGAGCACGGGCCGACGCAAATGCGCCGCTGGTCGAGACGCGTACGCGAAGGTTGGCATGGATCATCGTGGCGCTATCCTGTGTCGGCCTCGTCATCAAGATCCTCCCGGGCTTCCATCAGGAAAACCTGGACATCATTGCCCTGCTGCTGCCCACGCACCTCGGCCTGGCGCTTGCCCTCGCAGGGGGAGACATAGTGCCGGCACGTTTCCGCCGTCGGCGTTCAGCAGCCGCTGCGAGTTGACGGCAATTCGTGCCTTTGCTCTATCGCTCGCCGTTGCCTTTCTCACAGGCTGCGCTCCGCATATGACACCGACTTCGCCGATTACACTCGCGGTTCTGAACGCGCGCGTCTGGACGGGCAACCCAACCCAGCCGTGGGCGACTGCGCTTGCGGTTTCCGGCGACAGACTGGTCGCCGTGGGCTCGAGCGCCGAAGTCGCCAAGCTTGCGCGAGCTACGCGTTCCGCGCGGCTGATCGATGCGAGGGGCGGAATGGTTACGCCGGGATTCATCGATTCGCATGTCCACTTCATCACCGGCGGATTTCGTCTATCCTCCGTTCAGCTGCGCGACGCACGCACGCCGGCTGAATTCATTGCTCGCATCAAAGCGTTCGCGGCCACGATACCGGCCGGTGCCTGGATCACGGGTGGCGACTGGGATCACCAGAACTGGGGAGGGGAGTTCCCTCGTCGCGACTGGATCGATTCAGTCACGCCAGACAACCCGGTGTGGGTGTCGCGGCTGGACGGGCACATGGCGCTGGCCAATAGCGCGACTCTCGCGCTGGCGAAGATCAACGCTTCCACAGCCGATGTTGCAGGCGGCGCGATTGTCCGCGACGCGTCCGGAAGTCCGACAGGGATACTGAAGGACAACGCGCGATCACTTGTCGACCGCGTGGAGCCGCCGCCCGGCACTGAGCTGAACGATCGTGCCCTGGACGCCGCGATGAGGTACGTGTCCGAGCGCGGCGTGACGACGGTGCACAACATGGGAGCCATCGCAAGTCTCGCGACAATCGAGCGGGCCCATCGCTCGGGCCGCTTGACCACTCGCATCTACTCGATCG
>JALYJX010000345.1 GCA_030775065.1 Gemmatimonadota bacterium
GATGTCACGCGTCGATGCAGCATTTCTTTCCGTGCACAAGGCAGGTCTCGCGGGTCACGACACTCGCGGCGCGGTGCTTGGCTCCGACGCGTTCTTCCCGTTCCGTGACGGCGTCGATCAGGCGGCGGACGCCGGAATAACGGCGATTGTCCAGCCTGGCGGCTCGGTTCGCGACGCAGACGTGATTGCCGCGGCAGACGAGCACGACATCGCCATGGTCTTCACCGGCCAGAGGCAGTTCCGACACTAGGTCTGCACGCGGCAAACGTGAAGCGCGCGGCGGTCGCAGTCGTAGGCGGTGGAGTGATTGGCGCAAGCATCGCGTACCATCTGGCAAGACGGGGCGTCCGCGATATCCTCGTGCTCGACCGTGGACGAGAGCCTGGTGAGGGCAGCACCGGCAAGGCGACCGGCGGCTTCCGCGCGCAATTCGCGACCAGCGTCAACGTGCGACTATCATTGCTCGCGCGCGCAAAACTCCGCGACTTCGGCGATGAGATCGGCGTCGATCCCGGGTACGTGGAAGCGGGATATCTGTGGATTGCGAGCACGCCGCCGGCGATGGAGGAGCTGCGTGCAGCCCTGGCAATTCAGAAATCCGCCGGCCTCTCTGAAGCGGCCGAGATCGACGCGGACGGGATCGGAAGAATCAATCCCGCCGTTGACTTGAATGCAGTCATTGGCGGCGCGTGGTGCCCAACCGACGGCTTCATCTCGCCGATGCAGATGCTGAATGGTTACATCGGTGCAGCGACGCGACTCGGCGTGAGGTTCGAATGGGACGTGGAAGTGAGCGAGATACTGATCGAGACAAAGCGCGATACGCGCCGCCTGATCACGTCTCGGGGCCCCGTTTCAGTGGATGCCGTAGTCAATGCTGCCGGCGCGTGGGCGGGGATGATTCCATGCGGCGACCCCGGTGAGCTTACGGTGAAGCCGCTCAAGCGTCAGGTCGCTCTGAGCGAGGCAACCGATCTTCTTCCCGCGTCGATGCCCATGACAATCTTCGTCGAGAGCGGCTTTCACCTCCGGGTCCGGAACGGGAGAGTGACGCTGGTCAGTCCTACGCCGGAGGCGGGCAATAATTCACTCGAAAGCGGCGTGGATGACGAATGGCTCGACTCGGTTCTCGCGGCGGCGGTCGTTCGCGTCCCTGCACTTGCAGACCTCCGTCTCGACCGACGCGAGTGCTATGCGGGGTACTACGAGATGTCGCCCGACAGGCACGCGATTCTGGGTCCTGCACCGTGGTGCGACAATCTTTTCCTCGCGAACGGATCCTCGGGCCATGGGGTGATGCACGCTCCGGCGATCGGGCAGCTGCTCGCGGAGTTCATCTGCGACGGTGTTGCGTCGTCACTCGACGTGAGCGCGCTCCGGCCAACTCGTTTTTCGGAGAGGGCGCCGAACGTGTCGACGGAGCTCCTCTGAGATGCGCGCGGAAGATTTCTGGTGTATTTTCGCACCCATGAAAAAGCCGCTTCTTGACACCGATCTGACACGGCGCGGATTCGTCGGTGCCGTGGGAGGCCTGCTCGTATCGTCCGCACTGCCCGCGGAATCGCCTGCAAGCACTGCCGCAGGAAAAAAGCTTGGCAGGATCGGGCTGCAGCTCTACACCGTTCGCGACGAGATGCAGAAGAACTTCGCCCGGACGCTGGCCCGAGTCGCGCGAATCGGCTACAAGGAAGTGGAATTCGCCGGCTACTTCGGAAACTCGCCAAGAACCGTTCGCAACCTGCTCCGCCAGAACGGCCTGACGTCGCCCGCGTCGCACGTGGGATTTCCTGTTCTCGGAAAGGAGTGGGACAAGACGATCGAGGACGCTCTTGCCATTGGAAACCGGTACGTCATCTGCCCCTGGATCGACGAAAAGCAGCGGACACTCGACGGTTACAAGCAGGTTGCGGAGCTGTTCAACAAGGCGGGTGAGCGCGCGAAGTCGGCGGGCCTTCAGTTCGGCTACCACAATCACGATTTCGAGTTCAAGAAGCTTCAGGGCCGGCTCGCGTACGACCTGCTGCTCGAGGAGACAGACCCCAAGCTGGTTGTGATGGAGCTGGACGTATTCTGGATAACGAACGGCGGGCACGACGCTCTCGCCTACTTCAGGCGGTATCCCGGCCGCTTCCCGTTGCTTCACATCAAGGACAGGAACCCCGACGGAAAGATGGTGGACGTCGGCAAGGGCGCGATCCCATGGCGAGCAGTTCTCGCCCGCCGGGACATCGCGGGCACCAGGCACATTTTCGTGGAGCACGACCAGCCCGGCGATGCCTTCGCGTTTATCAGCAACAGCTACCGGTATTTGAGAAATCTCGAGGTATGACGCAACTCGCTCCTCCACGTAAGACTTACGACGTCTGCGTCGTTGGCTCGGGCGCAGGCGGAGGAATGGCTGCCTACGCGCTGACCAAAGCCGGCGCGAACGTAATCCTGCTCGAGGCCGGAGGGCCGTGGTACGGATCGCGCGACGGCAAGATGCTCGTTCCGAATTACGCGAGCCCACGACGCGGCGCCGCGACGAAGCTTCGTCCCTTCGGCGAGTTCGACGCCTGCGACGGCGGGTGGGAGATCGAGGGAGAGCCGTACACTGTTGCCTCCGGCTCGCGTTTTCTCTGGTGGCGCGCCCGAATGCTCGGCGGACGCACAAATCACTGGGGAAGAATCTCACTTCGCTTCGGCCCCGATGACTTCAAGCGCAAAACCCTCGATGGAATCGGAGACGACTGGCCGATAGGCTATGACGACATAGCCCCCTACTTCGATCGCGTCGACCGGATCGTCGGCATCTACGGCAGCAAGGAGGGAATCCGCAACGAGCCCGACGGAATCTTTCATCCGCCGCCCGCGCCCCGCTGCTACGAGCTTCTGGTCAAGAAAGCGAGCGACAAGCTCAAGATCACCTGCATTCCCGCTCGACGGTCTGTCATTACGCAGCCACTGAACGGAAGACCCGCCTGCCACTACTGCGGTCAATGCGATCGCGGATGCACTACGAGATCGAATTTCTCGAGCCCCGACGTTTTCATCGCGCCGGCCCAGGCCACGGGAAAGCTCACTCTGCTCACCAATGCAATGGTGCGCGAAGTGGTCATCGGACCGGATGGGAAAGCAACGGGTGTGTCGTATGTCAACAAGCTGACTGGAGAGGAGCTGCAGGTCAGTGCGCGCGTGGTAGTGCTGGCAGCAAGCGCGCTCGAGTCCTCGCGCATCCTTCTCAACTCGAAAACGCCGAAGTTCCCGCAGGGCCTCGCCAACTCCAGCGGGACCGTCGGCAAATACATCACCGACACCACCGGTACGGACGTCGCCGGATACATCCCCGCGATGGAGAACCACGTTACGCACAACGAAGACGGCGCCGGAGGCATGCACCTCTACATGCCGTGGTGGCTGAACAACAAGAAGCTCGATTTTCCCCGCGGGTACCACATCGAGGTGTGGGGAGGAATTCGCGCGCCCGGCGCGGGCTTCATGGGCGGTATCCAGCGCTACCCGTCTGGCGGCGGATACGGCAGGCAGCTGAAGGAGGATTACCGGCGGTATTACGGGGCAACAATTGGACTGTCGGGTCGGGGAGAAATGATCCCCAACGACGACAGCTACTGCGAGATCGACCCAAATGTCGTCGACCGCTTTGGAATTCCGGTTCTGCGCTTCCATTGGAAGTGGACCGACTACGAGCTGAACCAGGTCCGCCACATGCAGCAGACATTCCGCGCTTTGATCGACGCGATGGGCGGGCAGACGTTCAGTCCAATGCCCACAAAGGAACAGGACTACCAGATCGCAACCGGCGGGCAGATCATCCACGAGCTCGGCGGCACTCGCATGGGGAGCGATCCGAAGACGTCAGTGGTGAACGAGAACTGCCAGACGCACGACGTTAAGAATCTGTTCGTCGCGGACGGCGGGCCGTTCGTCTCACAGGCAGACAAGAATCCAACGTGGACTATCATGGCCCTCGCGTGGCGAACGTCGGACTACATAGCGGACCAGGTGAAGAAGAGAGCGCTATGACCTCCCCTGCTCGAACGAAAACGACGCTCGATCGCCGCGAGGCGGTAAAGGCGCTCGCCCTCATTCCATTCGCGTTTTCCTTCGATCTCTCGGCTCCGCAGGTGGCGCGCGCTGCGCGTGCAATGGCTGA
>JALYJX010000346.1 GCA_030775065.1 Gemmatimonadota bacterium
TCGCCGAATTGTCCCGGCAAGTTGCTGTCCTCTTTCCAGTGCACCCACGAACGCGCCAGCGGTTGGCGGCGTTCGCGCTCGACGCGGCGATGTCAGACGTTCGGATCATCGAGCCCCTTGGCTATCTGGAAATGCTGTCGCTGCTGGAAAGCGCATCGGTCGTGCTCACCGATTCGGGTGGCGTCCAGGAGGAGACAACCGTGCTCGGTGTTCCGTGTGTCACGATCCGCGAGACCACCGAGCGGCCGGTCACCGTAACCGAAGGCACGAATCGTCTTGTGGCGTGGCCGCCCACGAAAAGCGGCATTGTCGCCACCGCTCGCACGTCGATGATGATGGGTCGCGTTGAAGTGGGTGTGAGGGCTCCGCGAGGGTGGGACGGCCTGGCATCGGAACGAATCGTGGAGGAGCTTGGCCGAGCGCCCGCGCGAGCTCGATGAGCACGCCAGCCAAAGCCGGGTTTCTTGCCACGGCGTGCATGACGACCTGGATTTCAACGTTTGTTCATCCTTTCGAGGCTATCGTCATCGGCCTCGCTGGCGGACTCACGATGGTGATCTTGAGCCGGAAGTGTTGAGCGGACTCGGATAATACATTTCGTGAATTCACGGCGGATTCTTCCAGCACGCCGCCGACCCGCCGCTCGCGGGCGAATACGCGGACCGGCGGGTTGACAAAGGGAATCGGCCGCCGCGAAAAGAGCGACCTCGTCTGGAGAAACAGCACCGGCCGGTACCCTAGCGAGCCGTCATTCAGTCCGCGAAAGATGGTGTCCGGTAGCGTCCACTCGTGCACGGCCTCGAACCTCTGCTGTGGGATGACAAGGATGATATCCGGCGAGGTTCCCGGTGGCGAACGCCGATAGATGCGCTGCCAGGGTGCGGGCTCGGTACGGACGTGCGTCTCGATCGGCGGCAGCTTCAAGGGCGCGCCGAAGTATGCCACGCGGTCGCCCGGCACAGTGTGTTGCCGAAGCCAGGCGGCCAGTTCATAGCGCGAATCGTGAAGCATCTGATAGGTCAAATCGGCAGCGCGGAGCAGAGACCAGCCGCAGACGACCGCGAGTGCAAGCGGCGCGATCCGGCGGAGTTGGGGCGACTTGGCACGAAAGAGCTCGCACAGTGCATACGCGGCGAAGAAAGCCAGCACGTAAGCCGTTGGGATCAGATGCCGGAATTCCACAGAGCGGGTGGGCAAAATGATTCCCAACGGAATGCCCAGGGCGGGCGCGGCGAACGCGAGCCGGCTCGGTGTCCTCCTGAACGACAGCGCGAGGCCGCTCGCCACGAAGATCGTCGTCGGGACGCCCCAGGCGTCCACGCAGTAGCGTAATGCCTCGCCAAGCAGCTTGACGTATCCCGCGATTGTGGCCGGCGTCGCACCATAAAAGATCCCTCGCCCTTGTGGTGAGCCGTGGATCACGAACAGCACATGCTGGATGAATCGTTCGGGACTAAACAGCAATCCGCTGGCGATCGCGTAGACAGTCACCCCAGTCAGCAGCCCGACAACGGGACCTCTCCACGCGTCCGCGAGCCGCGAGCCCGGTGCATGCAGTTGCCTCGGAAGGCGCAGGAGCAGGACAATCGCCACGGTGACGAAGACCGCGTAGCTGGGATCTTTTGTCGCAGTCGCGAGGGCGGCCAACGCGCCTAGCGAGGCAGCACGGCGAACGGTAAGCCCATCCCGGAGGCAACGCGCAAACACGGCCAGGCCGAGACTCGTCCAAAACAGAGCGCCCATGTCCACGTTGCTCGTTCGAGCGTAGTAGAACATCGGGTACATGATCAGCGTGAGCACTCCGGCGATGATGCCCGTTCTTCGGTTCCAGAGAACGCTGCCCGTGTACGCGGCGGCAACCACCACGCCGGCGGCCATCAACAGGCTCACAAGCCGCGCCAGTATCGTCAGCGTAGCAAGCGCCGTGACCGGGTCGGCGAGGCCGTACGGGTAGGTTATCGATGGATGCGCGAGCCCGCCTTTGAGCAGAAGCACCGCAAGATATGGGGCGCACAGCAACGCCTGCATCACGTAGTGAAAGAGCGGATACTGGGGGTTGAACGTTGGCGTGGGATCTACGAACACGCTATAGAGCTCGGCAATCGGTCCGAGTGGAGCCAGCTCGTCGCCCCCCCAGGGATGAACCCGGTCAGCTGCCGTTGCATAGGGAAGGCCCCACCTGATGCCTGGGAGATAGAGCAGCAGCGCGGCGGCAAAGAGCAGCAGCGTGAGCCGCCACTCCCGCCTCAGCCATGCCCCGATTCCGATCGGTGAATCAGCCATCGCGCTCAGTAACGGGCGCAAGGTCCGTGACACGGACACTAGGCGTCGTCGCCGTTGCCTGTGACACCTCTTCTGTTTCGTGTAGCGCCAGCGGTCAGTCCTCCACCACGTGCGTGGCGAAAACTCTCCGGTAAGCCTCCCATTTCGCCTGATCGAATGTCCCGTCTTGTAAACAGTCTGCGGCGCTGTATGCCATGTAAATCGCGTGGTGGGTGTTGTCGTGGGCGAAGAGTCCCCGCCTGCCATAGCTCAGAAAACCCGGGAGTAATTCTACCCAACTATCCAGCAGGTTGAATTGTTCTTAGTACCCCTTGAGGTAGATCGGGTACGCATGGCGTAAGCGCTTTACGTGAACGGCCGCGGCGGTTTGCGACAATGGAATGCCCGCGTGCGCCAGGTCGCTCGCAACCAGCTCGCCCAGCCTCTCGTCGGACATCCTCCACGAATCGTGATAGTCGATGGGAACGTACTCCAGGCCGGCGGCTATGCGGTTGCGCTCGGCGCTCTCGGTGGACTGCCCATCGGACAACATTGAGCGCGGCCGTAGCTTCTGCGAGCTGACCCGGCGGTCGATCAGGAGGCTTAGACAATGTATCCGAGTCAACGGGCTAACGCGGTACAGGCCCGTGCCGCTATGTTGTCCCTCTTGACGCGGGGATCGTAAAACGGGTCGAACGAGTCGATCGCCACAACCTCTGCCCCGGGGGCGAGTGCAATTCGTGGATTCATGGGAGACAATCGATCTCGCGAAGTCCGCGGACAGCCAGCCGGTCGCTGGGATTGGTGGCGCCGCGCTGATGTCAGCGCTGGGCGATGGCGCCAGCTCCGCCGCCACCGCTCGGGCGCATTGACGGACTTACCTCGCTCGACATCCCGCGCTGCGAATGGCGCGTGAAGAATGACCGCGTGAGCACCGAGCGGATCGGAGGCACCACTGATATTGCTCCGGGAGATATCGCCATCAACCCGCTCGTGCTGGGCAGTTGGTTCGCTCTGCTAGCCGGACTCGCCGATGTGTTCCTATACCTGGTGACCCGCTTGGTCTTGCACCGGTATATGCATCTGTCGCCACAGGTGGTCTGGATCGCACCCGTGTCGAACCTGTTCCTGTTCGGCTTGCCGGCTCTTGTCCTGCTCGCGCTCGCCCGGTGGAGACCGGCGCGACAATGGCTGTTCCCCAGCGCGATGGTTTTCGCGTTCTTGATGGCTTGGGAGCTCTCGTGGTACGCGACGCGAATACATCCACTGGCGGCGCTGGTACTCGCGCTGGGGATCGCCGTGCAGACGGCGCGCGTTGTTGCCGGCCACCCGCGTGGCATGCGCCGCGTCGTGCGCAGCACACTCCCGGTGATGGCGGCGCTCGTCGCGGTGGCCGGGCTCGGTCATAACAGTTGGCGACGGCTGAGCGAGTTGCGCACGGTGGCCGAGCTGCCCCCCGCTGCGCAGGGCGCGCCCAACGTCCTGCTCATCATCCTTGACACGGTTCGTGCGTTGAACCTCAGCCTGTACGGCTACCCCCGCCAGACCAGCCCTGCCCTCGATCGCTTCGCGAGGCGCGGCGTCGTCTTCGACCGGGCGATCTCGGCCTCGCCATGGACGTTGCCCTCGCACGCCACTCTGTTCACGGGGCGGTGGCCGCACGAGCTGAACGCCGACTGGCGCGTTCCGCTCGACGCGGCCTATCCGACGGTGGCGGAAGTACTGGCGCAACGCGGCTACGCGACAGCGGGGTTCGTCGCGAATGCTCACAACGCCGGGCGAGAGTCCGGCTTGGCGCGGGGCTTCCACCACTACGAGGACTTCAGGATCTCAGCGGGGTCGATCCTGCTC
>JALYJX010000347.1 GCA_030775065.1 Gemmatimonadota bacterium
GTTCTCAGCCTGGCGTTCGACTATCCGGCGGCGCTCGGCACCCGGGGGAAGCAAAAGGTCATCGATCTTCTCGACTTCATGGATCACGCCCAGCTCGGGCAGGCGTACCGACACCTGATCAGCCTGTTCGACGAACGTGATACACAAAATCTATATGCGGACGACTTCAGAAGCCGGCTGGCCGCGTCACCGGTGCGGGATCCATTCCAGCGTCCCGGGAAAAACATTCCGCTCCTCAATCGCATCATCGACCTGCAATTCGAGCACTGGCTGCCGGACGACATTCTCACCAAGCAGGACAAGTTATCTATGGCAAGCGGAATCGAGGCAAGGGTGCCGTTTCTGGACTACAAGCTCGTCGAGTACATGCTGCGGATGCCGCCAGACCTCAAGATCCGGCGCGGAACCGTGAAGTACGCTCTGCGCGAGTACGCGAAAAGACTGCTTCCGCCGGACGCTGCCCGCAGGCGAAAGCGCCCCTTCTACGTACCTCTCGAGAAGTTCCTGCACGATCCGGGATTTGTCGCGATGGCCAATGACACCTTGTCCGACCGGGTCGTGAGGGACCGAGGCATTTTTCACCCGCAGGCTGTGGCGCGACTTCGGAATCAATTGCGGAGTGGCGGATTCATCGAAGCCAAGCAAGTTTTCAGTCTGGTGTCGCTCGAGTTGTGGCATCGAATCATGATCGATCAGCGCGGCACGCCGTGACCACGGCGTCGTAGTGCAATCCCTTCCGTGGAAGCCAATGGACGTAAGCGTCGTCTGCCCTTTCTACAACGAATCGCCGATCATCGAGACAGCAATTCGGCGGCTGCTGTCCCAACTCGAATCGCTGGAGGGGCAGTGGGAGGTGATTGTCGTCAACGACGGGTCCACCGATGGATCGGAACAGATCGCCCGGTCGATCGATTGTTCGCGCCTGACTGTGCTCGGCTATGCGCATAATCGCGGTCGCGGTTGTGCGCTGCGGACGGGAATTGCCTCGGCGCGCGGAGACATCGTCGTGACCACCGAGATCGACCTCAGCTGGGGTGATACCATCGTGCACGACCTCGTCCGCGAAATGCGCCGCGACGGAGGGATCGACATCGTAGTCGCCAGTCCCCATCGTGACGGAGGCGGATATCGCAATGTCCCGTCACGGCGAATCTGGATCAGCCGCTTCGGGAATCTGGTGATTCGGACACTCATGGCGAACGCGGTGACGATGAACACAGGCATGACACGGGCGTATCGTAGGCAGTTGATCCAGTCCCTGCCGCTCACTGAAGACGGCAAGGAGTTTCACCTGGAGGTGATTCTCAAGGCTACCGCGTTCGGTGCGCGAATCGTCGAGATCCCGGCGACGCTCGAATGGAAGGAATACACGCACGAGGGACAGCGTCTGAAGAGAAAGAGCTCATCGCGCATGCGCCAGAACATCGTATCCCACAGCCTTTTCAGCGTGTTCGCGCACCCGGTCCGCTACGTGCTCGGACTGAGCGTATTCACGTTAGCGCTCGGCGTCGTCGCTTTCTTCGCAGCCCTCACTGCCTATCTGATGCACATGGTGGCCGCGTTTCTTGCCCTCCTGAGCGTGTCGCTGATCATCCTCGGACTGATCTTCTTCACGATGGCGGTCATTCTCCACCAGGGCTGGATGATCCAGAAGGAGTTGTGGACGTTGCAGCGCGCGATGAAAATCGACGCCGGTGCGAACGCTTTAACATCTAATGGCGAGCTGAAGCCGCCAATGGCGATGTTCCGCGCTGACAGCTGAGGGGAGCCCCGTGTTGCGAGCGTCGGTGATCGCGGCGTTAGTCGCGGTGTCGCTCTTCGCACCGGGTATGTGGTGGGGCCTGCCCTACGCCACTGACAAGGCTCGCGCGCAAGGATGGGCCGTCGACGACGAGACTCCTCTCGGCGCTTTGGGCGAGATGAACGACATAGTCTCGCGAGAACGGCATGGTAATCCGGGTTATCCCTTGTTCTACTCGTTCGCCAGCGCGGCTCTCTACGCGCCGTACCTCGGGTATCTGGCTCTTACGGGCGGATTCACGAAGTCGGATGCCGGATATCGTCCCGGCGGTCTGGCCGAACCGGCGCGCGATATCAGGAGACTCTCACTTCTCTCGAAGTGCCTGTCGGTGCTGTTCGGCGTGGTCGTCGTCGTAGGTGCGCTGCAGTCCGGGCGCGCCGCCTGGGATGTTACTACCGGAGCATTAGGGGCCGCTTTTGTCGCCTTGATGTTTCCGTTGGCCTACTACGCGAGAACAGGCAATGTTGACGTTCCGATGCTGGCGATGGTCGCGTTGGCTGTCGTGGCCTACGCTCGCATAGTGACGCAGGGTTTCACCGCGAAACGTGCGGTCGCATTGGGGGTTTTCGCCGGCCTCGCCCTCGCGACCAAGGAAGCCGCACTGGGGGTCTTTCTCGCGGTGCCCCTGGCTGTCCCGTTCATCAGGTATGGCGCGGCGCCAGACTCGATGCGCGTCGGCTGGCGTAGCTGGATGCTCGCCGCTGGTGCGGCTTTCATCGCGCTGGGGATTGGAAGCGGGCTGTTTGCCTATCCCACGAAATACTTCGATCACTTGCGCTTTCTCGCGGGGCGCGTCGAGGCGCTGCCGGGGGCGACCATGTTTTCCGCGAGCTTCCCGATGACGCTGGCCGGCCATCGTGCATACCTGGGATTTCTGGGCGAAGGTCTCGTGAACATGCTGACTTTGCCAGGCTTCGTTCTCTCGATCGCTGGAATCGTCCTGTCGCTGAGAGAGAGGCCACGATCGTTCCTGCTGCTCATTCCAGCCGTCACCTACGTTGTCTTCCTGTTCCTGCTTTTGCGCTTCGGGCAGCTGCGATATCTCCTCCCCCTTGGATTCGTGCTCGGTATCTTCGCCGCGGTCGGGGTCGTCACCGGCATGCGCATGAAGAACCATATATTGCGAGGCGCCGTTCTCGCTCTCGGGATCGGCGCGCTCGGCATCGGCCTGCTGAGATATGTCGACCTGACACACGCGATGATCCGGGACTCGCGCTACGCCGCGGCGCAGTGGCTTGCCTCGCAGCTGCAGTCGGGTGACACGATTGAATTTTTCGGGGCCTCGCAGAAACTTCCGAATCTACCGGACGGCATTTCGATCCGGCGAGCGACCGAATGGCGCGGCATGTTCGCTTCGTACGACACGTCGGCTGCCAAGGTCGCGGCAATCGTGGCTGGCTGGGAGACACGCCATCCGAGGATGATTCTCGTGATTCCGGATCACTCGACCCGGTCGCCCGGCCTGCCATACGACGCCACCGTCCCGCCCGCCCTGTTCAGAGCGTTGGAGGCCGGGCAGCTGCCGTATCGGCGCGTGGCGCGGTTCCAGTCCGAGTCTCTGATTCCGTGGGTCCGGACACCGCGACTGGACTACCCAATGGTCAATCCGCCGATTCACGTGTACGCCCGCTGATTCATCAGCCTACGGAGAGGCGTGAAGATCGTAGTAGTCGCCGGTGCGCGGCCAAATTTCGTCAAAGTCGCGCCCATCCTCGACGCCTTGCGACGGGCAGGGCACGAGGGATTTCTCGTGCACACCGGTCAGCACTACGACGCCGGCATGTCAGAGGCTTTCTTCAGGGACCTGGGAATTCAGGAGCCCGACGTTCATTTGGGAGTCGGGTCGGCGAGCCACGCAAGGCAAACGGCGCGCATCATGGAGGCCTTCGAGCCGGTTCTCGAGAGGGTCCTGCCCGATTGGGTCGTCGTGGTAGGCGACGTCAATTCAACGCTTGCCTGCGCGCTCGTCACCGCGAAGCTCGGCCCATCGATTGGGTGCCGGCTGGCACACGTCGAGGCCGGCCTGCGAAGCGGCGACTGGTCGATGCCCGAAGAAGTGAATCGGGTGCTGACCGATCGCCTTAGCGACCTGCTGTTCCTGCCGTCCGAGGACGCGACCTCGAACCTGCTCGCGGAGGGGATTGATGCTCAGAGCATGATTTTCGTCGGCAACGTCATGATCGATTCGCTTCTGCGTATGCTCCCGAACGCACGAGCACTCGACATGCCGGCGAGGCTTGGACTGCGCCATCGGCCGTACGCCGTCGTCACCTTGCACCGGCCGTCGAATGTGGATGAACCGAAGCGCC
>JALYJX010000348.1 GCA_030775065.1 Gemmatimonadota bacterium
GTTCGACATGTCCCTCGACCTCGCGCAGCTTGCTGCCACCGCAGTCGCTTCTGCGATCGGGGCGGCGGCGACAGCGGCAATTGGATACAGATACGCGATGGCGCGCTTCCGAAAGGAGCGAGCCTTCGACCGCCGTCTCGCGTGGCACGAGACGGCAGTCCGCGACCTGGTAGATGGTGCCGGGAAGCTGTTCCGCGCCGTGAACTCGACCCGGAACCCGCATTCGGCCGTCGAGCGTGACGCGGCATGGCGATCAGCGGGTGATGCGCTCGGCCGGCTCTTGTCTCTTGAGACTGGAGCTGAGCTCTATGCATCCAACGAGGCATACCACGCGATCGCCACCGCAGCGCAAGACATCCGCGCGACAGCGAAGGCTGCTGAGCATGTCGCCCGTCATGAGGCGACAAGTGGTGAAGCCGAGGTCGGCCAGCGAGAGCTCGGGCGCAGCTTGCACATGTACGAGATCGCTGCCAAACTGATGCTTCATGCGGCTTCCCGCCTGGCCAAGGACGTTCGCACAAGTCTTGAACTTGACGAGCTGTCGCGCGACTGGCGACTGTACGATGATGAGCTTACGGAGCACCTCGCGGACATCGAAACGCGCGGGCTGGGCGAGCCGGAATCCAGTGCCGCGCCGAAGCCGCCAGTAGGCCGGGCCGCACCGACCACCTAACGTGGCTTTGCGACGGGGGAGTTGTGGGAGCGGTTGCGCCGCGGTTTTGGTTGACACTCGCCCCCAGCTGGACTTCGGCGGTAGGAAGCTAATGATTCGGAACCCAGACACAACCAACAAGGGGAACCATGCCGACAAGAAAAGTGGCGGGCCGTGCGGCTCCAATCGGTGAGCGCATGATTGAAGTCAAGGTTCTGTTCTGGACAGATAAGCACGCCGCAAAACCCGGGCACGTGATTCCGAAGGTTGCCTGGACGGGAGGAGTCATTCGATTCCAACGGAACGACTCTCACGAAATCAGGCCGGGCAAACCGATTCCGTTCAACAGCCTTATGGAAATTGGGGCGGCAATCGAGAAAGCAATGATTGCCCACGGAATAACCCTGAAGCCCTCTCGGCGAATGCGTAGATACATGGAACCGTAGAGCAGATGCAAATATCTTGGCGCGAAATGCTTTCTGTCCCTCGCCGGCTACGCATGCCATGTACGACCACACCTGGCTACACGAATCGAAATAATCAGCGCGTTGTTCGCAACACTCAGCTGCTCGGTAACGACCATATGCAGCGGATCTACGTAATGCGCTGCGGCGTTGAAGGTTGCGGTCACGAATACGGAGCGAACGGATCGGACATTTTCCAACGTCGCTGTCCCCGCTGCCAAGGAGGCGCTCCCGGGTTGGAATATTGATATGCCAAATCGCGGCACGCGTCCCACCACTCGCCGAAGCTGACACGCGATCTAATGTTGCTCGCTACGCTCGCATTCTGTTGGATTTGCCCGCAGCTTAACTGAAGACGCTACGACGCTCCGCTGAGAGAGGATTCGTGAACAAACAGTCGATGCAGGAAGTTGCCGGCTTCGCAAAGCTGTTCGACCATTCGATCATTCGCCCGGACGCGACGCGAGAACAAGTCCGCGAATTTGCCGAGACGGCGGCCCGCCTTGGGACCGCTACGCTGACGGTCCAACCCCACTACATCTCCTTCGCCGTCGTGCTGTTGCGAGGGTCCGGTGTCCTCGTAGGCACCGTCATCGGGTTTCCGCACGGTAGCGAAACGCCCGCAATCAAGGAATATGAGGCGAAGCACGTCGTCGATCTGGGCGCCGAAGAAATCGACATGGTGATGAACATCCCTGCCCTCAAGAACGGTGAGAAGGAGGTTTTCATCCGCGACGTCCAGGGGGTCGTCCGCGCAGCCGATGGGCGCATAGTCAAAGTCATCCTGGAGAACTGCTTCCTGACGGAACAAGAGAAGCGACTCGCGTGCGAATGGATTGCTGACGCAGGCGCTCATTTCGTCAAAACATCGACCGCCTACGCCGCCGGCGGCGCTACGTTGGACGATGTCCGCCTCATGTACGACGCAGTGAAAGGACGGTGTCTGGTGAAGGCAGCCGGAGGGGTCCGTCAGCTACACGAAGTGCTACAGTTTCTTCAGGCCGGCGCCCGGCGTTTCGGCTCGACTCGAACCGAGCAATTCGTGCGTGAGTTCCAGGAGCTGCCGCCGCAAGAAAGAGCGGCATTCCGGGAGTACCTGCCCGGCATGCTCGAACCGACCCCTGTGACAGGAGCAGCCTGACTGTCACGTGACGACACCAGGTCCGATCGCACATGAAGCAGTCAATCGTCCACGTTGCTCTGGTGGTTCGCGACTACGACGAAGCCATTCGGTTCTATACCGAAAAGCTCAATTTCACGGTTGTCGAGGACACGTACCAACCTCAGCAGGACAAGCGGTGGGTACTGATCGCCCCTCCGAATTCCAACGGGCTGACGTTACTGCTGGCGAGGGCATCGACGCCTGAGCAGGAGCGTTTCATTGGCAATCAGACAGGCAGCCGAGTCTTTCTTTTCCTGAGCACTGATGATTTCTGGCGCGACTACAATCGGATGGTATCGCTGGGAATCACTTTCGTCCGGCCGCCAAAGGTCGAGCCGTACGGAACGGTCGCCGTATTTCAAGATTTGTACGGTAATCTCTGGGATCTGCTGGAGTGGAGTCCAACACACCCGCCTTCGCAGCGCGAAGCGTAATTCAGCAAGCCGCTGACCTCGCCCGCTCGCGTGCGGTGCGCCATATTCGAGGAAGCGCAGACGTTGCAACCGGCTCGTCGTGCGCGACGAATGAGGTGAATTCCCCCTCACTGAAGCGAGGAAGCGAATGCAGTCGACACAATACGATGCGATCGTCGTCGGATCCGGAATCTCCGGCGGCTGGGCCGCCAAGGAGCTCGCCGAGAAAGGGCTTCGCGTGCTGTTGCTCGAGCGCGGCCGCAACGTCGAGCACGTCAAGGACTACGTCAACGCGACGAAGGGCGCATGGGAGTATGCCCATCGCGGCGGCCGCACGCAGGCGATGGAAGAGCTCTATCCGGTTCTCAAGCGCGACTACCCGCTGAACGAAAAGAACCTCGCGTTCTGGGCTTCCGATAAGGACTCGCCGTACACGGAAGTGAAGCGCTTCGACTGGTATCGCGGCTACCAGGTAGGCGGCCGCTCGCTCATGTGGGGACGCCAGAGCTACCGGCACGGCGACTTGGACTTCACCGCCAACGCGCGTGAGGGAATCGCGATCGACTGGCCCATTCGCTACGCGGAGATCGCGCCGTGGTACGACCTTGTAGAGAAACACGCCGGCATCTCGGGATCAACTGAAGGATTGCCGCAATTGCCGGACGGACAATTCCAGCCGGCAATGCCCCTCAACTGCGGCGAGGAATTGGTTGCCGGACGTTTGTCGAAATTGTACAACGGACGCCGCCGCATCATTCCCGGGCGCGTCGCCAATCTGAGCCAGGCACTTCCCGGACGCGCAGCATGCCAGTACAGGAACGCGTGTTGGCTCGGCTGTCCGTACGGCGCCTATTTCAGCACGCAGTCCTCGACGCTTCCGGCCGCGGCGAAGACAGGACGCATGACGCTCAAGCCGTGGGCGATCGTCAGCGAAGTGCTTTACGACCGCGACAAGAAACGCGCGACAGGTGTGCGCGTTCTCGACGCCGTGAGCGAGCAGACGACCGACTACACCGCGCGCATCGTTTTCCTTTGCGCTTCGACGATCAACTCGACGTGGCTGCTGATGCGCTCCGCCACCGACGTCTGGCCCGGCGGACTCGGCAGCTCCTCAGGCGAGCTGGGTCACAATCTCATGGACCACCATTTCCGATGCGGCGCATCCGGAAAGCTCGACGGGATGGAGGACAAATATTATTACGGGCGGCGCCCAACCGGATTCTACATTCCGCGATATCGCAATCTGGCCGGCGACAAGCGGGACTATCTCCGCGGCTTTGGCTATCAGGGCAGTGCCGGCCGAGCCGGCTGGTCCCGTGCTGTCGCAGAGCTTGGCGTCGGCGGCGGATTCAAGGACGCGATGGCGGAGCCCGGCCGGTGGGACATCGGTGCAACGGCATTCGGC
>JALYJX010000349.1 GCA_030775065.1 Gemmatimonadota bacterium
TGTCTCCTCGCAGCCCCGCGGGGAGTCCTCTGAGGAGACGCCGGTCAGCTCCTCCGCCACCCACCTCATCTGCGAAGTGAGAAACCCGCGCCGCTCGCTCCTTGGCGCTTGCGGCAAAGCTTTCCCCACATGCGTGCGAAATCCATGGCATCGCGCGCCATTTCAGGGCGGACGGCTACGGAAGCAGCGCGCGGATGTCCAGGCGAAGGGCGTTGCACACTTCGGCGCTGAAGCGGTTCTCCTGGACCTCAGACTTTCCGACGAAATCGCCCATCGCTGTCGAGCCAAGTCTTCCCAGAAAACGAAGGATCGCGCTTTCCTGGACTAACGTCGCCGAACGTCTCGAGATCAGAGACTGCGCGCCCGGATTGTCGCGCAGAACCAGCCGGAAGGTCGCGCCGCTTCCCTCGAACGGCTTCCTCAGCGGCGTGTGAATCATCACGCTCACCGCAGATGGAAGTCTCCAGTCGGGCTCGCGTGTGAAGCGCATGAACCAGCCCCTTTCGCGATCAGAGTTTACAACGGTGACGTCGCCTGTCAGCGCGCGAAAGCCAACCGTGAAGAAGAGGATCTTCGTCGTGAAGTCGGACGTCAGCTGAAGGTCGTTCGGAATCGGGCGAACAGGACCGTTCAACGGAGCGACGTGTCCGTTCAGGCTCCTGACGCGAAGGGTCATGTAATTGTCTGAGCCCGCAAACTCGATCCATCGGCCGCCGCGCCTGTCTGTTACAACTGCGCGGTACCTCGCGGGTGCAGCATACTTGTCGAGATACTTCGCGAAATCGGGCATCGTCGCGCGGATTCCATTCGGATTGAGTCGGATTCCGAGCAGGACTGTCGTCGCGCCCTCGTTGTCGCGAATCGTGCGCAGCGTGTCCAGCGAGAAAAGGCGTCCGAGGGCCGACGTCGTGCGGGGAAAGCTCGAGCGATAGTCGGCGCGCACATCGCCGGGCGTTCGGCCCTCGGCAGAACCCATCAGGCGTGAGATGACGTTTGCAAATTCGTCCGACTTGATGCTTCCGGCCGCGATGTCGACGTTCGTGACCCACTCGAACACGTCCTCATTGAGCCGGCGGAGCCGTATGTAGTGGCGTGAGTCGCCCGGCTCGTTGGGTGGAGTGGCGGGCGACGGGCGCGCGGTGAAGAGATAGCGGTTCCCGGAGAACTCACCGTCAATGGTTACGACGCGGGTGCTGTCAGCGCCCCATGCGGTCCAGACTGACGTGTCGTTGTAGATCACCGACGGCGTTAGCGCATTCTTGCCGAGCTTGGTGCGTGCGACGGTGAACTTCGGACTGCGCTGGACGTTGGTGAACCGCTGGGCGATTCCGCCGAAAAGACCGTCGGCGTTGGCACGACCTGCAGCCGCGTTCGGGCCGAAAGCGGGCGCGACGTCACGGCATGCGCCGAGCGGCGCGATGCCGAGCGCGGCGGCGAGAGCGTGTCCTAGTGTCTGGCGAATCACGGGCGTGGAAAGTTCAACGATGGAGCAGCGCCGCGAAACCCCGACGATTGAAGTAAGGGGTATTATCGGCTAACTTGAGATCACTGCCTCGGCCCGTGTGCGAGGCAGTTTTTTGCCCCTTGGTGTAACTGGCAACACGCCTGACTCTGGATCAGGAGAGTCCTAGTTCGAGCCTAGGAGGGGCAACTTTAAGCGAGCCAAGTGGTTAACCTGGCTCGCTTTCTTGTTTCTCCAAGGTAGTCCCTGGAAATGGTCGGGTGATTCACGCGAGGGAAACGCCTGCCGTGCACTTAGTGTTCGGAGATATTGCGCGGCAGCCGCTTCTCCGTGGATTTTTTTTTTGGATACTCATCGGATTGTTCTGGTTGAGACAAGTGCCGGTTCGACCCAACACGGCATAAAGTTTTTTGCCAGGTTCGGGTTTTGGCATGGGGTTTTTGCTTCCATCCCGGGAGCTTACTTTCGGCCGGCGAGAAGAGCATCATCCTTAATACATGCGGAAACGTGCGGCTTCGCGGTAAAGCGATGGACGGCGGCGTCGGCAGCTCCCAGACATTCACGCCGTCGCAATCAGCGGCCCGAAGTTGTACGGACGCGCCGTTGTTTCCCTAGTTACCGGCCAAATGGCGAAGCGCAGCCGAAGCAAATCGACACCAAAGCGTGTTCCACTTCGTGGCTCTTCTACCAAGGCCACGACGGCTCGGAAGTCACCGCCGAAGACGGGCCAATCTTCCTCAAGGTCGAGGAAGGGGCTTCGCAACTTTCAGCGTAAGGGGGAGAAATCGCCTTCAATGTTAGTAATGGAAAGGTATATCGACGAAGTAAAGAAGCACTTGGCCGGCAACGTCGCGACGGAGCATACGTATCGGTCCGCTCTGGAACGCTTAGTCGAGGGATTGGGGAAGAATGTAACAGCGACGAATGAGCCGAAACGCATCCGTTGCGGTGCGCCGGATTTTATTGTCACGACCGGCGAGGTTCCTCTCGGCTATATCGAAGCCAAGGACGTGGGCACCTCGCTGGATAAAGAAGAAACAAGCGAGCAATTGGAGCGCTATCTACCGAGCTTGGCCAATCTCATCCTTACCGACTACATCGAATTCCGCTGGTATGTCAACGGCGAGGCGCGACCCGCTGCTAGACTCGGCGACACCGATGCGAAGGGCAATTTGTATGTGTCGGAAGGCGGGCCCAAGGCAGTCGAGTCGTTGTTAACCGCGTTTCTCAACGCAGATGTGCCGACAGTGAGTTCCCCAAAAGAGTTGGCAATTCGCATGGCGGCGATTGCGCGCCTCACCCGAGACACGATTGAACGAGCCCTCGCAGAAGAGAAAGAGTCCGGCCCGCTACATGTACAGATGAAAGGCTTTAAGGAAGTTCTTCTCCACGACCTAACGGAGAAGAAATTCGCTGATATGTACGCGCAGACGATCTGTTACGGTCTCTTCGCAGCGCGTGCGAATAGCGACTCAAACAAACGCTTTACGCGCGAACACGCCGCATATCTATTACCCAAGACGAACCCATTCCTGCGGCAGATGTTCGGTCACATCGCGGGCCCTGAGTTGGCGGAGTCTATCGTCTGGGCCGTGGACGACGTCGCAGAACTTCTCCATCGGGCGGACATGACCGCCATTCTTCGGGACTTCGGCCGGCGCACGAAGAGGCAGGATCCTGTTCTCCACTTTTATGAAACCTTTCTCGCCGAGTATGATCCCGCACTCCGGGAACGTGCAGGCGTGTATTTCACGCCGGAGCCCGTCGTCGACTACATCGTGCACAGCATAGACAACGTGCTTCGCAAGTCCTTCGGGCTTAAAGGGCTCGCTGATTCAACAAAGATCAACATCAAGAATCCTCACGGCAAAGGTACGTTAGAAGTGCATAAGGTGTTGCTGCTCGACCCGGCGACCGGCACCGGCACTTTTCTCCACGGTATCATCGATCATATTCGCGATACCATCGTGGCCAACAACAAAGGGATGTGGTCAAGCTACGTCTCCAGCCATCTCCTTCCGCGCCTTTTTGGCTTCGAGCTGCTCATGGCCCCCTATGCCGTTGCGCATATGAAGTTAGGGCTGCAGTTGTCGGAAATGGGCTACGACTTCGCTGCGAACGAGCGTCTTCGAGTATACCTAACCAACACCCTTGAAGAGGCACACGCTTTTTCGAAGCTGTCCCTTTTTTCGCAATGGATTGCCGAAGAAGCCAACGCGGCTAACGCGGTGAAACAAGATGCGCCCGTCATGGTGATTCTTGGTAACCCTCCGTACTCTGGGCACTCAACAAACTCTGGAAAGTGGATCACAGAACTAATTGAAGACTACAAAAAGATCGACGGTAAGAAGATCCGCCTAGGTCAGGGCAAGTGGCTGCAAAATGACTACGTAAAGTTTCTTCGTTTCGCCCAAAACCGAATCGAACAGACGGGGTACGGCGTGCTCGCCATGATCACTGACCACAGCTACATCGACAGTGGAACGTTCGTTGGCATGCGCGCGAATCTACAGGCCTTCTTCGATGACATTTATGTATTGGATCTCCATGGAAACGCAAAGCGTAACAAGAATCGGACTGACCTAGATCAGAATGTCTTCGACATTACCCAAGGGGTTGCGATCATCGTTG
>JALYJX010000350.1 GCA_030775065.1 Gemmatimonadota bacterium
AACGCGAACGGCGATCGAATGCAGACGGCATTGGCACTACCGAAAATCATCACACGGCTGCGCGAGCGCGGCTACGAGTTCGTGACACTGCCGGTCGCATGAATCACAGGGTAGCGCGCGGTTTCCGCTGGCTTCTGACGGCGGTGATCGTGGCGTTCCTGGTCGTCTTTGCGCGAACGATAGACTGGACGGCTGCGTGGACCTCCATCCGTCAGGCGTCCATGCCGCTGCTGGTTGCAGCGGTCGTCATCAACTTCCTCTCCATGGCGGTAAAGGGTGTGCGCTGGTGGCTGTTCCTTCGGCCGGCCGGATCGCCCTCTCTGCCACTCGCAATGCGAGCGACAATCGCCGGAGCGGGATTGAACAACGTCCTCGTAGCGAATGGCGGCGACGCTGCGCGAGTAGTCTTCGTCTCGCGCGCAACGGGAATACCGAGCTCGACTGTGCTGGCGACGCTCGCGCTCGAGCGGCTGTTCGACCCGGTGGGCTTCGTGATACTGCTCGTTTATGGCGTGCTCGCGTTCGAGCTTCCGGACGCGCTCGAGAAATGGCGCGTGCCGGCGGAGCTTTTGCTGGTCGGCATTACGATACTGATCGTCTGGTTTCTATACAGCGCTCGCAAGGCTTCGCCGGCGCATGTTGCCGACGAGAGCGCGAGGCCACTAGCGGTCTGGGGCCGCGTACGTCGTTATCTCTCGGGGTTCGCGTCGAGCACGCGGTCACTCTCCACCGGTCCGCGATTCCTTGGCGCGCTCTTTTTCTCGATGCTGTCATGGGCGGGGCAGATGGTGACCTTCGTGCTTGCCGCCGAGGCGGCGCATGTCTCGATGCCCTATGCCGCGAGTCTCGCTGCGCTTCTCGCCGTAAACCTCGGGCTTCTGATTCGCGCCACACCCGGGAACGTCGGTTTTTTTCAGTTCGTCTATGCGCTTACCGCAGAACAATTCGGCGTCCCGCGCAACGACGCGATTGCCGTGTCACTGCTGATTCAGACTCTGCAGATAATTCCGCTGACCTTGCTGGGAGTTCTTCTCGCGCCGGAATTCATCTTCAAGTCACGCGCGAAGAAGGAGGCGCAGTCGCTCACGGAAAACCGGGAGCCCGTTCTTCTAGGAGACAGCCCCAAGGAAAGCGAGAAACTCGGCGGGACTCCGGGTTAGCCCGGCGAAAGTTCGAACTGTTCGACCATTGGCATCGACAATCGCGTAGAGCGGCAAGGCGACGGTGCCGAAATGACGCTCCTGAAAAGCCTGCTGCTTCTCGTATATCTCCCCTTCAGCGTCGGTGTACAGTCGGCTGAGGACAAAGTTGCCCAGGGCGGTCGAGACATCCGGGCGGACGAACATCCGCGCTTCCATCCACCGGCAGTTCGTGCAGGTATAGCCCGTGAAATCGATAAGCACGAGCTTGCCAGTTTCGCGTGCTTTCCTGAGGGCGGCCGAATGATCGTTCAGAATCCATTGATGCCGGACTGACTCTCCGCCGGCGGTGGACGCGAGAGCCGCCGATGTCGAGTCGCTGATTTCCTCGGGTGGGAGAAATGCCTCCAGCTCACCGAGTCTGCCTTCGCTGGTGCCGCGCACAATCCAGCCGGCGATCACGACACAGGCGATAACCGCGAGCGAGCGCGCAAGCGAAAAGTGTTTCGCTATCCCCCAGCCTGCGAACGGCCGCGCGAGATAAATCGCGCCGGTGAGCATCAGCGCTGCCCAGAAAAGCACCATGGCCTCGCGCGAAATCATGCCTGTGCGCCAGACGAGGTCGGCGTTCGAGAAGAACTTGATTGCAACGCCGAGCTCGATCAGGCCCACGACGAAGCGAAGCTCGACCATCCACTTCCCGGGACGCGGAAGGTGCTGCGTCCATCCCGGTGCCGCGGCCAGCAAAAAGAACGGCGCGCTGAAGACGAGCGAAAACACGAGCATGCCGAGCAGCGGACGATGCCAGTCTCCTCTCGCGGCCGACACCAGCAGCGGGCCAACGAACGGCGCCGTGCAGGTAAATGAAGCGAGGGTGAATGCAAAGCCCATCAATAGCGATGCAGATCCGCTTCCCGCCCGTGCGCGCGCCGATGCATCAGCGCTGCCCGCCGCGGTATTGGCGAACGGAACTCTCAGCTCCCAGAGCCCCATCAGGTTCAGCGCAAACGCGACGAAGGAAATTCCGATCGCGATGTTCACCCACGGGTTTGCGGCGAGGCGCGCGAGGCCGGATGCGCCCACGAGAAGCGCGAGTGCGAGTCCGAGACCGGTGAACGTGACGACGATCCCGCCGGCGAAGAGCAGCGCGTTGCGCAGCACCCAGCCGCGTCCACGGTGCGAGAGCTGGCCGAAGTACGCTGCCGTCACCGGAATCATCGGGAACACGCACGGCGTGAGGAGCGAAAGAGCTCCGGTTACAGCTGCGAGCCAGAGAAACGAGCTCATGAGCCGCCCACCACGCTCACGGGCGTCGTGACCACTGTAGTTCGCGCTGGAAGACAGAAGCTTTCATTACACGCTTGATACCGCACTTTGATTTCGAGGTTCTGCGCCTGCGGGACCGGTGTCGTCGGCAGCGACACCGGAATCGCAAAACTCGGCTTGCCTTCGTACCTCTCGGTCTCGATTCCGAACTCCTTATCGAAGATCACGACCGGCTGCGGCCCGGTGGGAATTCCTTCGAGACTGAATGGCGGCGTTGGCGCGACCGAGATCGTCATCCGCGTCGGCCCGCCGGATTCTTGCGTCATCGAGTAGATGTACCAGCCCGAGTCGATCGCGGCTGTTAGTCGGACTGTTGTCGCGGCACCCGCCTGGAGCTGAGTCGTCGATTCAGCGAGACTCCATTTGACGGGATTCTCCGCCGCCGCTGGTTTGTCTCGCCCACAGCCGATTCCGACTCCCGCGACCAAAGCGCCGAGCGCCAGAGCTGATTGTCTCATCGGGTCCAATATAGCCGCCCGCGAGTCCTGGTCGCGTAATATGCGACAGCCGCAGTTGGTCGGCGCTGAACAAATAACCTGTGGCCATTCGCCACAGTTCTCGAGTCAGCGGACAAAAGCGGGCACCAGGCTGTTCTGAGTGGTACCGTCGCCGAGTGTGCCTGCCCTGTTGTCGCCCCAGCAGTACCCCGCCCCGTTCGTGGCTACACCGCAGGTATGGAACCGGGCAGGGCTCACGCTGGCGAACGCAAGTCCGCCTGCAACGGGCGTTGGAGTCGTGCTATTGGCTGCGGCGGTGCCGTTGCCAAGAAGACCGTCGGTGTTATCGCCCCAGCAGTAGGCCGCGCCGCTAGCCGTCACGCCGCAGGTGTGGCGGTTCCCTGCCCTGAGCGACACAAACGTGAGACCGCCGGAAACTGGAGCGGGGCTGAGACTCGTCGCTCTGGTCCCGGTGCCCAGCTGGCCGGTTTCGTTGAACCCCCAGCAGTACGCAGCACCGGCCGTCGTCAAGGCACACGCGTGAAAGCCACCTGCGCTTATGGTTGTGAACGTAAGCTGACTCGAAATCGCGACAGGGGTGAGCCGTCTGGTAGTCGTGCCGTCACCCAGCAGGCCGCTCGCGTTGTCTCCCCAGCAGTATCCCGAGCCAGCCGTAGTGAGCCCGCAGCTGAACAGACGTCCGGGGCTGATGCTTGCGAAGCTCAGCCCCCCCGAAACCGGTCCGGGAACACTGGTGGCGGTAAGTGAGCCGTTGCCGAGCCCACCGGCCGCGTTGTCGCCCCAGCAGTATCCCGCGCCGGCAGTCGTCACACCGCAGCTGTGCGCGTAACCCGCCGTTACGTTGGCGAATGTCAGAGCGCCGGAAACCACTGCAGGAGTTCCGCTCTGCGCGGCGGGAATCGAGCCCCAGCAGTACACGGCCCCACTCGTCGTCAAACCGCAGGAGTGGGAGCGTCCCGCGGATATCCGGTCAAAGGTTTGTGTTCCGCTGACAGCGACCGGAGAATTCCTTTGTGAACTGCCGCCGTCACCGAGCTGGCCACTACCGCCCTCACCCCAGCAGTAGCTTGCGCCGCCGGTAGTAAGGGCGCACGTGTGAAAGTAGCCAGCGCTAACCATCGCAAAGACGAGCGGAGGCCTGATGC
>JALYJX010000351.1 GCA_030775065.1 Gemmatimonadota bacterium
ACCACGCGGCGAGCAGACCGTCCAGCCCCTGGCGTCCCGGCGCGCTGACCGCGAACACGCCGAACGCCTCGTCGGTCCGAATCGGGGGGAGATAATCCTCTCCCAGCAAATCGAGCTTGGTGAAAACCACGCAATGGGGGCGCTGAGTGAGCTCCGGCGAGTATGCGGCGATCTCCCGCCGAAGCTGTTCGTACTCTTCCTGCCAATCCATTGCGTCAATCGGAATGAGGAACGCCAGCAACCGGGTCCTTTCGATGTGACGAAGAAACTGCAGCCCGAGCCCCTTCCCCTCATGCGCTCCTTCGATGATGCCGGGAATGTCGGCAACGACGAATGTGCGGTGATCGCTCAGCTGAAC
Source organism: Gemmatimonadota bacterium (assembly GCA_030775065.1). Taxonomy (GTDB): domain Bacteria; phylum Gemmatimonadota; class Gemmatimonadetes; order Gemmatimonadales; family Gemmatimonadaceae; genus UBA4720. Next base: position 359 of record JALYJX010000351.1, read on the forward strand.
GACACCAAGATTTGGACTGAGCGTGGTGAACGGGTAGTCGCCGATCTTGGGTGTTGCCGCCGAGATCACGGAGAGCAGTGTGGACTTGCCAGCGTTGGGTTGACCAACGAGCCCGACGTCGGCAATGAGCTTCAGCTCGAGCTCGAGCTTACGCACTGCGCCTTCTTCACCCGGCTGCCATTCCCGCGGTGCCTGGTGCGTGGCGGTCGCAAAGAAAGTGTTTCCTTTCCCGCCGCGGCCGCCCCTGGCAACTATTTCCTCCTGGCCATCCGCGAGAATCTCCGCGACGATTTCTCCCGTCGCAGCATCGCGGACGATCGTTCCCGGAGGGACCGGAAGCACTATGTCACCGCCAGCGCGACCGGTTTTGTTCGAGCCCATTCCGTGTTCGCCACGGTCGGCCACCCAGCGATCGCGATACGTGTAGTCGAGTAACGTTGCGAGATTACCGTCGCCTTTGACAATCACGTCGCCGCCGCGTCCGCCGTCACCGCCGTCGGGCCCGCCCATGGGGGCGCGAAACTCCCGGCGGAAAGAGGTGCAGCCCGAGCCACCGGTTCCGGCTTCGACGGTGACGACAACGCGATCAACGAACATCTGAGCCTGCGAATATTGCCCGGGCTCGGATCATCCCATATCCGGCGACGATTGTGCCGAACGACTCGCCACGACCCGCGCCAGCAGTGCCTTGTATTGCTTGATCTCTTTCGGACCAACGAGATCGCTGAGGGCCTCGAGCGTCGCCGAGACTTCCTTTGGGGATGCGCCGCTGTTGATGGCGCCGTGCAGGTGTGAATGGAGCTGTCGTTGCTGCCCGGCGGCCGCGCACGCCGCGACGACGCACAGCTCGCGCCGCTTGAGGTCGAGTGCCGGACGAGACAACACCTTGCCATAGCCGTCCGCGATCATCCATGCATCCAGCGCCGGATGAAGCTCCCGGACGTTGCGTCTCAGCAGCTCGTACGATGCACCGTACACAATCCCGCAAGTTGCCTCCCCGTTCCTTTCCCATTCCTCGGCATACCGCGCCGAGGCACTTTCGTCAGCCAGCGGCGCCCGGACGCCCGATGCCGCGCGCCACATGCGCGCCGCGTTGAGGGTGCGTGGAAACCCCGCGAACAAGTATGACTGCAGAATTACCTCATCGACGGCCTGCGGATTTGCCGAGCCCGCAGTCTCATCGATCACGCGCCTGATGGTTGCCTCGTCCAAGCCGGCGATGGCAGCCGCGAGCCTTACGAGCGCGCGTGTCTCGCGATCGAGAGGTGAAATCATGGAGCTGCCGGCGGCCGCCGACGGCATCCGCAGTCCGCAGGTGGAATCAGATTGACGCTAGGGCCGGCGCAGCGAAGCGTGTCCCCGCGCCTCCTCCGACAGAGATGACGCCCACCACTTCGCCCCGACTGTTGCGAACGGGCTTTCGCAGGAATTCAGCCAGACGAGTCGGCAGCGTCTCCGGCAGCTCGTCGAGCTCCTGGAGCAGACGCACGAGAGCAGGATACTGCGCTCGGCTGTTGCCGTCCTCGACCTTGAGGGCGATTCCCAGCCCGCGGTCAAGTATCAGCGCGGAGTGAACTCCTTCCGCCCCGACCTTGGAGACAATTCTGCCGTCGGTTTCTTCCATCAACACGGAGTCGAACCGGTCTGTCCCTCCGACGAGAAACGGATGCGTGACCATGGCGTTGACGATTCGCGATGGAATCTCCTCGCCGCGCCGCGCAGCGGATCCGAGCCGTGCGTAGGCGCGCGCCATCCGATCCAGCGGAAGCCCGAATACGACCGCGCCGCAGCCGTCAACGGCGAGGTCCAGCTCCGAGGGCCGCATGTCGGCCCACAGCGCAACGTGGTTCAAGATCGACTGTTGCACCGAATGCTCGATGCGCTCGTAGCCTTCGATCGGCCAGCCGCTTTGCCGGGCGTAGGCAAGCATCGCCGTGTGCTTCCCCGAGCAATTGTTGTGAGTGCGCTTCGTGCGGCTGCCGGCCTCGCGGAGAATCTTCGCGCCCCGCGCAGTCAGAGGCTCCTGCGGCCCGCAGGCCAGGTCACCCTCCTCGAGCCCGACGTCGGCCAGCATTTTCTCGATGAGCGCGACATGCTCGGGCTCGCCGCCGTGCGAGCCGCACGCGATCGCAAGCTCCTCGTCGCCCCAGCCGAGCGTATTGAAACCGCCGCTGGCGAGGAACGGCATGACCTGGAAAGGCTTGGCGGCCGAGCGCCAGTAGGTGAGCATCCTTGGATCACCGGCCTCGGCGAGAAGCTTGTCGCTATCCCCAACGACCGCGGCGTGCACGCGGTGATAGGACTCTACCGCGTTTCCGCGCGTGACAACGACATCCAGCTCGTGGCTTCGCATTACATGATCAAAATACCGAGATCAATCCTTTTGTGTACCGTCTCGGGTCGCGTCGCACATCGACCAGGACCGTGTTCAGCTCAGTCACCGTCAACAGAAGGCGGTCGTAGAGCTCCTTGTCGGTGAACAGTTTCGGAATCGTGCCGTTTCCGCGCGCCATTGTTCCAACGAGCGTATCGAGCGCCGAGACGCTCGATACGAGACGCGTGTAGAGCTGGTCATCCCTCAACAGCTTTCCGACGGTGCCCTGATTCGATCCCAGCTGGGCAACGATGGTGTCAGCGGAAATGAGCACGCGATTCAAATTTGCGTACAGCGCGGGATCGTTGAGCAAACGTCCCACTGTGCCTCTCGGGTTCTGGAGGCTAACCATCACGCGGTTGGTGCTGACAAGCGTGGAGTTCAGCTCGTCGTACAGTGTGCGGCTTGTAACGAGCGCGCCAAGCGTCCCCTCCCCGCGCGACACGCCATTGACGAGCGCCTGGATGCTGCCAGTCAGGGAGACGACCTTGTCGAGTGCGCCGGTTGCCTCCCGCAATACAGCCTCGTAATCGAGCGCGTTGGCGAGGGAGATCGTATCTCCATTCTTGAGCGCCGCGTAACGGGGCGTGCCCGGGCTTATGTCGAACACCTTGTCGCCGATCAGCCCCAGTGTTCGAAGCGTTGCCTTCGAGTCGCGCCTCACCTGCGCGGAGTCATTCTGGTCGAGCTGGACGATGATCTTGAGATTGCGTGTGGTGTCGAGGTCCACCGGAAGGAACTCAATCGACTTGACCGAGCCGGCGAGCTGGCCGGCTATCGTAACCTGACCTCCCTCACGCAGTCCGGCTGTGCTCGGCACGAACGTAACGAGCTCGTAGTGGCTGGCGAACAGATTCGCCTGCTGGCCCAGCTTGATGATGGCAATGACCATGATCCCCAGCGAGACGGCGATCATCGCGCCGACCTTCAGCTGGTCCCAGGTTAGGAATGTCGAGCGTTTCATCGTAGGCTGGAAGTTAATGCCATCTCAAAAACCTCCAAGGAAATCGCGAAGATACTGGTCGTCGCTTCCCGACATTTCCTCAGGAGTCCCGAAGAAGTGAATCTTTCTGTTGGCGAGAACGGCGATCTTGCTGGCCATCCTGAACGCCGAGCGAACGTCGTGCGTGACCACCACGCCCGTCACCCTGAGCTCCCGCTGCAGCTTCAGAATCAGATTCGTGATGGTTCCGGTCGTCAGCGGGTCGAGACCTGACGTCGGCTCGTCGTACAGCATGATCTTCGCGTTGTTTGCCATGCCGCGCGCGATGCCGACTCTTTTCTTCATGCCTCCGGACAGCTCCGACGGCATCTGATCGAGAACCTTGTCGGGGT
>JALYJX010000352.1 GCA_030775065.1 Gemmatimonadota bacterium
CTCCCAGGGATTCCGTCAGGCGTTCGGCTACACGCCGCTCGCCTTCCTTCGCCGTCGGCGCGTCGCTCGCGCTCGTGCGGCCCTCAGGGAGAATCCACAGCGATCGCTGAGCGAACTGGCTGCCTCGATGGGCTTTGCTGACCAACCTCATCTCACCCGCGCCTTCCGCGCGGAGACCGGCGTGACGCCCGGACATTACCGTAAGTACGCCACGCGTCTCTCGCGATCGGCTAATGACCGCTTCGCGCGAACTGAATCTCGATGAAGCTTCCTCCGAGCCACTCGATCCTCGGCGGCTCACCCGCATCGGCGACCTCATCCGTCACGTCCCGGCCACTCCCGAGGTTGACCTGCGCCCACGGCGACTTGATGACGCGCAGAACGACCACCGGCCGACATGTCGGCCCCTATGCAGTCGCGTGTTGTCTGGCTACTACTAAATATGCTGCCAAGTTAGGCTGCACCGAGAGCGAAAGCTCGGGAGGATTCGCAGTCTTTGATAACCGCCGAGCGGTCGAGAATCCGCAAGTCGTTTGTAAATCTGGTTTTCCAAGTCCCCTCGGCGTGGTGCGCGGAGTTATGCTGCGAGGACTGGCAGCATAATCTTCGGAGTTTGAGTCGGATGCCTTGGAGCGTCCCCGATTACGTGCCACCCCGCCGGCCTGCCTAACCTCGCGACCTCAGCCTACTGTACGCCGGCGCTCGTCCTCGGCAGCCACTGGCCGCGGCCTTCGCGTCCGACGACGCAGTAGTCGTCCACGATCACTTCACCGCGCGAGAGCGTAGTCCGCGAGAAACCGGCAAGATCCCAGCCCTGATACGGCGACCAGTCCGCATTCGTCTCCATGTTCGCGCAGTCCACACGCTGCGTCGCATTCGGATGAATAATCGCGATATCCGCATCGCTTCCGACTTCGATCGCGCCCTTTCGTGGATAGAGTCCCATGATCTTCGCCGGATTGGTGCTCAACTTCGACACCATGTCCTCCAGCGTGATACGATTCTTCAGCACTCCGTGCGTGTAAGTCACCGGCAGTAGAGTCTCGAGCCCCGGCATTCCCATCGGGATCTTCGTCCAATCACCCTCCCACATCGCCTTCTGCTCACGACTGAACGTGCACGTATCGGTGGAGATCACGGAGACTTCGCCTGACTTGAGTCCCTTCCACAAGCGCGCGATGTCCTTTGGCTTCTTCACCTGCGGGCAGCAGGCGTACAGATGCCCGTCCTCCTCACCGAACACGCTGTCGTCGAGAACCAGATACTGCGCACAGGTTTCGGCAACGACTGGCACTCCGCGAGCCTGGGCGGCGCGGATAATATCGGCGCCTTCACCCGTTGACATGTGAACGATGTACAACTGCCCACCGGTCACCTCGCTCCACATCACTACCCGCTGAATCGCCTCGGCCTCGATGAAATTCGGGCGCGTCATCGCATGCAGCCGCGCACCGTACTGTTTCATCAGCTCGGGCGTATGATTCCGCGCGATCAGCTCGTCGAGCACACGCGCCGACTCCGCGTGCACGAGCAACATCGTCCCGTACTCCTTCATCTTCTCGAGCGTCCCGTAAAGCGCACGATCGTCCGACTGCCAACCCTCGGACTCGTAGATCATGAACTCCTTGAACGTCGTGAAGCCGCGGTCGACCATCCCCTTGATCTGGTCCTTGTGCTCGTTCCACCGCGTGATGCAGATGTGGAACGTGTAGTCGATCATCGCCTTCCCTTCGGCCTTTTTCATCCAATTGTCGGCCGCCATCTCCAGCGAATCGCCGGCATAGGGGATCGCGAAATCGATCAATGTGGTCACACCACCCCGCGCCCCGGCGCGAGTGCCGGTTCTATAGTCGTCGGCCGAGACGGTTCCGCAGAAGGGAAGCTCCAGGTGCACGTGGACGTCGAGCACGCCGGGAATGACGTGGTAGCCCGCAGCATCAATGACGCGCGTCTTCGGCGTGGCAACGAGGTCGGGCGCGATGGTGGCAATCTTTTCGCCGACGATGCCGATGTCGGTAGTGCCGGTACCCGCCGGCGTCACTACGTTGCCGCCGCGTATTATCGTATCGAAATTCACATTTCCCTCAGCGTGAAGAAGGGCTACGCACTGCTCCAGTTGAACGGCGCATACTGACCGTTGTTCTTCCCGCTCGTGTCGTTCCAGCTCAAGCCGAGCGCGTCGACGTGGCTCTTCAATGCGTGGGCGAGCGTGAAGCGATCTGACGCAGGATGCCCGGTATTGTCCAGGTGCAGCGGCTCAGTGGCCTCGGGGTTGATCCCCATCGCCGCCTCCGCGGCCATGTCGACCAGGCTCGCAGCGGTTACGGACCATTTCGCTCCCGATCGCTCGAACTTGATCGGCGCTGACTCCACGCCCAGAAATTTTCCAACGAGGGGGCCAACACCTGCCATCGGCCCGCCGGCCGATCCGCTGGCGATCGCGGTGATGGCGTCGCGTTGGGCGGGAGTCGCGCGATCGTCGACAATCACGCCGACCGACCAGTTTCCCTTTCCCATCGCTTCGGGCGTCAGGCCGAGAACGATGAATCCGAGACCGTCGAGAGACTCGGACCCGAACGTTCCTTTCTGGATCTGAAACGCCATTGCAAACGTGCACGTGCCCTTCGACGGCTCCACCGCCATCTGCTGGAGAATGCAGGGGCACACGTAATCGCAGCTGCACGTCTCGTAGTACTGCCCGCTCGCCTTCCATGATGGTGCTGCCATTCTTCAGCTCCTTTCGAGTTCAGGTAGACTCCACGGTCACGAGCGCTCGATGGAGAACCTCGAGCGCGTAATCAGCGTCATCCTTTGTGATGCACATGGGCGGCTTCATTCTTACGACATTTCCGTCGATGCCGCCCTTGCCGATCAGGACTCCCATCGCGCGCGCCTCCTCGAGAATCTGGAGTGTCTCCGCCTTTGCCGGCTCCTTGGTCGCCCGGTCGCGCACAAACTCTATGCCCAGCATCAGGCCCATTCCACGCACGTCACCGATCAGATCGTGCTCGTTCATCAAGCGCCTCAGCCCGTCCTTGAGTCGCTTGCCGATGACCTTCGAGTTCTCCTGAAGGCCGTCTTCGTCGATGACGTCGAGCACCGCGAGACCCGCGGCCATGCAGACGGGGTTTCCGCCGAACGTATTGAAGTGAACACGCTGCGTCAGCGCCTGCGCGATTTCCATTCTCGTCGTCACCGCAGCCAACGGAACTCCATTCCCGATTCCCTTGGCCATCACGACGAAATCGGGGACGACATCGAAGTTCTGAAATCCCCAGTAATGCTCGCCTGTCCGGCCAAACCCGGTCTGCACTTCATCGGCGATGCAGAGCCCGCCGTGCTCGCGCACCACCGCGTACGCCTCCTTCAGATAGTTCGGCGCTCCGTACGTCGTGCCGCCTACTCCCTGAATCGGCTCCATGATGAACGCCGCAATGGAGCCTGAGGTCCCGAAACGAATGAGATCTTTGAGATCGGCTACGCTCTTTGTCGCAATCTCCTCCGGCGTGCCCGTATATGGACTGCGATAAGGATCGGGGCAAACGGTGTGATGCACGCCTGTCGCGACGTTGACCGGGTACTTCCAGGTGCTGTGAGACGTGATTGTGTTGCTTGACGGCGATGCGCCGTGATATGAGTTCCGAACAGCGATGACGTCGGCATTGCCCGTGTAGAGGCGAGCCATCTGGATCGCGAGATCGTTCGCCTCGCTGCCGCTGTTGACGAAGTAGGTGACGTCGAGACCGGCCGGCATCTTTGAGGCGAGCTTCCTGGCCATCGCCGGCATGTTCGGGTGCAGGTAGATCGTGGTCGCATGCTGCAGAGTGTCGACCTGCTCCTTGATCTTCGCAGTCACCTTCGGATGGCAGTGGCCACAGGAAACCGTGACTATCCCGGCTAGCATATCGAGATATCGGCGCCCCGTCTCGTCGTAGAGATACTGCATGTATCCCTCGACGATCATCAGCGGCTCCTTGTAGAGCGTGAAGATCGCGGGGTTGCAGTACTCCTTTCGCAACGCCAACACCTCGGCTTTCGACGGGCCGGTGT
>JALYJX010000353.1:0-1245 GCA_030775065.1 Gemmatimonadota bacterium
GCAGTGCTCTGCTGCTCTCGCCGGACGGCCGTCTCCGTGCTCCGTGGCGGATTCTCCTGTTCATCGTTGCACTGTTCATGGCCATTACGGTCACGATCACGCTCGAGGCGTTCCTCGACAGGGCCGTCCACGCCGGGGGCTACCGTCCACTCGTCTCCGAATGGGGCTTCGCACTCGGCGCGCTGATAGCAACCGCCGCGCTGGTTTTCTGGGTCGACAGCAAGTCCTGGGACTACGTCGGCCTTGGCGCTCGCGCGGCCAAGCCCGGATTGGTTGCTCGATATGCTCTGCTCGGCGGGGCGGCCATCGCAATTCCGTCGCTGCTCCTCATGGCAATGGGGCAACTACGCGCCGTTCCCGCCGCTCCGGGAAGCTGGTGGGCCGCTACCGGCCTGACCTTTGCCAATCTTCTCCCAGCGGCGGCCGGCGAGGAGCTTCTGCTTCGTGGCTACATCTTCGCGGTGCTTCGCGAATCGATCGGCTGGCGGTGGACCCTCATTGCGACAAGCATAGTTTTCGGGTTGTTTCACGTTCCGAATCCGGGAGCGGATGCGGAATCGGTTCTCCTCGTCATGCTTGCCGGATTCTTTCTGGGCGCGGTGTTGCTTGCGACGGGGAGTCTTTACGCGACAATCGCCGTGCATTTCGCCTGGAACTGGGTAATGGCAGCGGGACTACACACTCCCGTGAGCGGGATTCCGGTGCTGGCCCCGGACTACCGGGTTGTCGATGCCGGGCCCGACTGGCTTACTGGTGGCGGGTGGGGGCCAGAGGGTGGATTGGGGGCTGCCGTCTCGATGTTTGCAATTGTGATCTACATCTACGCGCGGCACCTGCGCCGCCTGGAGAAATAGAATGGAGGAACGAATTGTCGTCGTTGGAGCCGGGCAGATGGGAAACGGCATCGCGCACGTGTTCGCGCAGTCGGGATATCCGGTGACGATGATCGACGTCTCCCGTGAGGCGCTCGAGCGCGGCCAGGCGACGATCAGGAAAAATCTCGACCGTCAGGTCAAGAAGGGAACGATCTCCGCGGAAGCGTCGACGGAAACGCTCGGGCGAGTGGAGCTGAGTGAGAAGCTGGAGAGTGCGAAGGCCGCGACGCTCATCGTCGAAGCTGCGACGGAGAACAAGGATCTCAAGTACAGAATCTTCGGCGACCTCGACAGGATCGCCGGGCCGCAGGCGATCCTCGCCAGCAATACCAGCTCGATCTCCATCACCGAGATTGCGCGCCATACCGGC
>JALYJX010000353.1:1255-4037 GCA_030775065.1 Gemmatimonadota bacterium
CCGAAAAAATTGTCGGGATGCATTTCATGAATCCCGTGCCTGTGATGAAGCTTGTCGAGATCATCCGCGGCCTGGCGACGTCGGACGAGACGACCAGAACCGTGGTGGAGCTGAGTCTTAGACTTGGCAAGACACCCGTCGAGGTGAACGACTACCCGGGCTTCGTGTCGAATCGCGTGCTGATGCCGATGATCAACGAGGCCGTGTACTGCCTGATGGAGGGCGTTGGCGAGGCGGAAGCGATCGATCAGGTAATGACGCTGGGAATGAATCATCCGATGGGTCCGCTCGCTCTGGCCGACCTGATCGGCCTGGACACCTGTCTCGCGATTCTCGAGGTACTCCGTGACGGACTCGGCGATCCGAAGTATCGTCCGTGCCCGCTCCTCAGGAAGTATGTGGCAGCCGGCTGGCTCGGCCGAAAAACGGGCCGCGGCTTCTACACCTATCAGTGACGTTGTGACCTGGCCTCTGCACGACCTTACCGAGGAGCAGCGCGAGATCCAGACTCTCGCGCGCGAATTCGCCCAGCGTGAGATCGCGCCATACGCCGCCGAGCTCGATCACGAGTCGCGGTTCGATCCATCGATTGTGAAGAAGCTGGGCGATGTCGGCTTCCTCGGAATGCTTCTTCCCGAAGAATACGAAGGCCTCGGTCTCGAGACCTCGACGTATCTGATTGCTCTCGAAGAAATCGCGGCGGTGGATGCTTCCACCGCCGTTCTCATGAGCGTGCACAACTCTCTTCCGACGCAGATGATTCTGAGGTTCGGGAGCACCGCGCAGAAAGACCGGTTCCTCCGTCCGATGGCGCGCGGCGAATTGCTCGGGGCCTTCGCGCTTTCCGAGCCTGAAGCGGGCTCGGACGCTGCCGCGCTGACTACACAGGCGCTGCGCGATGGAGACGACTGGATCCTCACGGGCACCAAGAGCTGGGTCACGAGCGGCAGCCATGCCGATGTGATCATTGCCATGGCGCGGACGGATACGCGCGAGGAACGAAAGGGCGCGCGGGGAATTGGCGCATTCATTGTCACTCCCGATCTCGCTGGTTTTCACGTCGGGAAAAAGGAAGACAAGCTGGGGCTGCGCTCGTCGCCGACCGTCCAGCTGAATTTCGACGGCATGCGCGTTCCCGCGGCGAACGTTCTCGGCGACCCACATCTCGGCTTCGTGTACGCGATGAAGTCGCTCGATGCAGGAAGGCTGGGTATCGCAGCGCAGGCGATAGGAATCGCGCGCGCCGCACTTGAGGCCTCGACGGCTTACGCTGCCGAGCGCCGCCAATTCGACGCGCCGATCCGGGATTTTCAGGCGATTCAGTTCAAGCTCGCCGACATGTCGACGCGAATCAGCGCCGGCCGGGCTTTGCTCCACCTCGCCGCGCAGGCGAAGGATCGCGGCGTGAACGTGAAGCAGGCATGCTCGATGGCCAAGCTCTTCGCGAGCGAGACGGCGATGTTCTGCGCCAATCAGGCAGTGCAGATCTTCGGCGGGTATGGCTACGTCAAGGATTATCCGGTGGAGCGATACTTCCGCGACGCGAAGGTCACGGAGATCTACGAGGGCACGTCGGAGATCCAGCGTATCGTGATCGCCCGTGAGCTCTATGCGCATGATTAGTCATTCATGAAATTCTCATAACCAATAAATGGAACTATTCGACAAGCTAGCCGAGATGGGCCACGAGGAAATTGCAATGGGCAGCGATCCGGAGTCGGGTTATCGCGGCATCGTCGCAATTCACAGCACGCGGCTCGGGCCAGCTCTCGGGGGAACGCGCTTCTGGAGTTACGCCACGGACGAGGAGGCAATCACGGACGCGCTCAGGCTTTCGCGTGGAATGACGTACAAGAACGCCGTCGCCGGTTTGAACCTCGGCGGCGGGAAGTCCGTCATCATCGGCGACAATCGCACGACGAGCCGTGAAGCAATTTTCCGCGCTCACGGACGACTAGTGGAAAGTCTTGGCGGCAAGTACATCACCGCCGAAGACGTTGGCACTTCGACCTCCGACATGGACTTCGTCCACATGGAGACCAATCACGTCGCAGGCCTTGCAGGAAAATCAGGCGATCCATCGCCGGTTACCGCGCACGGCGTGTTTCGCGCGATCCAGGCGTCGGCAAAGGAGCGGTGGGGCTCGGACGATCTGACTGGCAGGACTGTGGCGCTTCAGGGCTGCGGCAGCGTCGGTAGATACCTCGCGAAAGAGCTGCACGAGGCTGGGGCAAAGCTCGTGGTCGCTGACATCGATCCCGAGCGAGTGAAGCGTGTCGCCGCCGAGACCGGCGCGACGGTGGTGGAGCCCGACGCGATCTACAGTGTTGCCGCGGATATCTTTGCCCCATGCGCGCTGGGCGGGATCATCAACGATGAGACGGTCCCGAAGCTCGAGGTTGAGATCGTCGCTGGTGGCGCGAACAATCAGCTCCTTGAGCAGCGGCACGGCGACGCGCTCGAGCAGCGGGGAATTCTGTATACACCGGACTATGTTGCGAATGCGGGGGGAGTGATCAACGTCTACAGCGAAGTAGCCGGCTGGGACTCCGAGCATGCGCTCAGCAAGGCGGACGAGATTTACGACACCGTGCTCGGCGTCTTCGAAATCGCAAAGACGGACGGGATACATTCGTACGAGGCGGCAGATCGATTGGCTGAGCGCCGGCTCCGAAACGCAACTAAGACATGACTGCGCGCACCGGCCCTACGGATCAGAGCGACGGCGGTGGAGAGGAGCGAGGCCGTCCCGCCCCAGCAGGGCAAGCGAGTGAAACTATTC
>JALYJX010000354.1 GCA_030775065.1 Gemmatimonadota bacterium
TTTCGCGGGCGCGACGCATCAGTCCAACGTCCCTGGCCATGTTCTCGGCGCCGTTGCGGGGCGGTGCGACGAGGAAGCGCCACCTGCGATTCCTTCGCGGCTCTGTCATGCGATGTTAAATTGACTTCACCATGGCAACGACAATCAAGCACGCCGAGCGGGTCCTCGCACCGGCGGAGTCGTTCGTTCCCCGGCACATCGGGCCGACGGACGCTGATATAGCGGCAATGCTCGCCACTCTTGGCTTCGCATCGCTCGATGAGCTGATCAACGCGACGATTCCCTCCAAAATCAGGTATCGTGGCAGTCTCGATCTTCCTCCGGGCCGAAGCGAAGCTCAGGTTCTCGCCGATTTCAGGGCGTTCGCCGCGAAGAACCGGGTGTTCCGCTCGTTCATCGGCATGGGATACTCCGACTGCATCACGCCACCGGTGATCCAGCGAAACGTGCTCGAGAATCCCGCGTGGTACACCGCGTACACTCCGTATCAGGCGGAAATTGCGCAGGGCCGACTGGAAGCGTTGCTGACATTCCAGACGATGGTGATAGATCTGACGGGGCTGAGCATCGCCAACGCATCGCTGCTGGATGAAGCGACTGCGGCCGCTGAAGCGATGACCATGAGCTATGCGGTGAGGGGCCGCGAGGGCAAGGAAGTCTTTCTCGTGTCCGAGCTCTGTCATCCGCAGACGATCGATGTGGTACGTACGCGAGCCGGCGCCCGCGGGATTGACGTCAGGGTAGCGAATGTCGCGGCGGCCGGCATTGGCGAGGATGCGTTCGGCGTGCTTCTCCAGTATCCGGCGACTGACGGAGCAGTTCTGGATTACCGGGAAATCTGCGAGCGTGCTCATGCGCAGGGAGCGCTCGTCACAGTTGCGGCAGATCTGCTCAGCCTCACCCTGCTGACTCCGCCGGGCGAATGGGGTGCGGATGTGGCCGTCGGCAACACTCAGCGATTCGGCGTTCCCCTGGGATATGGAGGCCCTCACGCGGCGTATTTCGCCACCCGCGATGAGTTCAAGCGTCTGATCCCCGGCCGAATCATCGGAGTCTCACGGGACGCTGACGGCAAGCCGGCTCTCAGGATGGCGCTGCAGACGCGAGAGCAGCATATCAGGCGCGAAAAGGCGACAAGCAACGTGTGCACCGCGCAGGTGCTTCTTGCAGTAGTCGCGAGCATGTACGCCGTGTGGCACGGACCGCAGGGACTCCGCCGGATCGCGCTCCGCGTGCACCAGTACGCTGCGATTCTCGCCGAGGGAATGAAGCGGCTCGGACATGGTATCGCGCACGAGGATTTTTTCGACACGATTCGAGTCGAGCTGAACGGGGCCGGTGCCGATGACATCGTCGAGAGCGCGGCGGCCCGCGGAATCAATCTTCGCTACATGGACGTGACCTCGGTGTGCATCGCGCTCGACGAGACGATCCGGGAACAGGATCTGACAGCGCTGCTCGAAGTGTTCGGCGTGAAGGGGGGGGCTCCACTCTCCGTCGACGAGCTGGTTGATTCGGCCGATACTCGCTACGACGAGAGATTCAATCGCACCACGCCCTTTCTGACGCACCCGGTCTTCAATACGCATCGTTCGGAAACGGAACTGCTCCGCTACATGCGGAAGCTCGAATCGCGCGATCTTTCCCTCGTGCATTCGATGATTCCGCTCGGCTCGTGCACGATGAAGCTCAACGCGACAGCAGAGATGATGCCCATAACCTGGCCGGGCTTCTCGAAGCTTCATCCGTTCGCTCCGGTGGAGCAGGCGGGAGGGTATCGAGAGCTGTTCGAGGAGCTCGAAGCAGCACTCGCCGAGATCACCGGGTTTTCAGCGGTGTCGCTCCAGCCAAATGCCGGCTCGCAGGGCGAGTTTGCCGGACTGCTTGCAATCCATGGCTACCATGCGTCGCGGAATGAAAGCCATCGCAACGTGTGCCTGACGCCACAATCCGCTCACGGGACCAATCCCGCGAGCGCCGTGATGGCAGGCATGAAGGTGGTCGTCGTGCGGACCGATCAGCGGGGCAATATCGATATCAGCGATCTCCGTGCAAAAGCCGAGCAGCATAGCGCGAATCTGGCGGCGCTGATGGTCACTTATCCGTCAACTCACGGCGTCTTCGAAGAAGGAATCACTGAAGTCTGCTCTATTGTGCACGAGCATGGCGGGCAGGTGTACATGGACGGCGCCAACATGAACGCGATGGTTGGGCTGTGCCGGCCCGCGGACATCGGTGCCGATGTATGTCACCTGAATCTCCATAAGACTTTCTGCATTCCGCACGGCGGCGGGGGACCGGGAATGGGCCCGATAGGCGTCGCTGCGCACCTCGTGCCATTTCTTCCGGGACATGCGGTAATCCAGCTTCCGGGAAAGCACGAAGTTGGCGCAGTGTCGGCGGCGCCGTGGGGCAGCTCGAGCATTCTGCCAATCTCGCTCGCGTATATCCGGTTGATGGGTGGGCAGGGGCTGACGCTCGCGACAAAGGTTTCGATACTCAACGCGAATTACATAGCGCGGCGGCTGAACGAGCATTTCCCACTCCTCTACAAGGGGGAGCATGGGACCGTGGCGCACGAGTGCATCATCGACACGCGTGTCGTGAAGGCCGCGAGCGGTGTGGAGGTAGAGGATATCGCCAAGCGGCTCATCGACTACGGATTTCATGCGCCGACGGTCTCGTTCCCGGTGCCGGGGACTCTCATGATCGAGCCGACGGAAAGCGAGTCGAAGGCGGAGATCGATCGGTTCTGCGACGCAATGATCGCGATTCGCGAGGAGATCAGGGCGATCGAGTCGGGCGCCGCGGACCGAAAGGACAACCCTCTGAAGAATGCCCCCCACACCCTCGAGAGGGTGACTGCCGACAAATGGAATCATCCTTACACTCGCGAGCAGGCGGCGTTTCCGGCTCTGTGGACGCGGGACTCGAAGTTCTGGCCGGCAGTCGCGCGCGTCGAAAGTGCCTATGGCGATCGCAACCTCATCTGCTCGTGCCTGCCCGCCGACGCATACGCCGACGCGGTGACGGACTTGTAAGGCCAAAGCACCTCGTTCTGTTCTGTTTTTCACGGTCCTGTCTGCCTTTGGCTCGCTTGCTGGCAAGCGGCGACTTTGGGGAGTAGCTTAAACGACGAAAGAGGTCATCTCGCTACTGGCTGCACAGGAGCTTCCATGAACAAGGCGGAACTGCTCAATGCATTGCAGCGTCAAACAAAGCTTCGACCGACACATGTGAAACGCGTAGTCGACGCGATCTTCGACCCCGTCGAGGGAGTGATCTCGCGCCAGATCAAACGCGGAGGAAAAGTGACGATTGCCGGGTTCGGCACGTTCGACCGGCGGTCCCACAAAGCTCGCGAAGTGAACAGCGTATTCACCGGACGCACGGTGAAAGTGAAGGCGCGCAAGATTCCCGGCTTTCGTGCGGGGGTCAGCTTCAAGGACGCCCTGAGGTGATTCGCGGGGCGGCGCCGACCGCCCTGCACACCTTCCATGACAAGAGACCGCTAGCTGACCTGCTTAGTGTAGGCGTCAGCGTCGAGCAGCGTATCCAGCTCCGCGCTGTTGGTCGTGCGCATTCTTATCATCCAGCCCGCGCCGTAAGGGTCGGTGTTCACGAGCGCCGGCTCCTTGTCGAGGCGATCGTTGACCGCCGTCACCTCGCCGCTCAGGGGCGAGAAGAGCTCGGACACCGCCTTTACGGCCTCGATCGTTCCGAACACGTCGTGCTTCGCGAACGTTGCGCCGACTGCCGGCAGCTCGACATAGACGACATCCCCGAGCTCGCCCTGCGCGTAATCCGTGATGCCTATCTCGACTGTGCCTTCGGATGAAGCGCGGACGTACTCGTGCTCTTCCGTGTACTTGAGATCGGTGGGGATGTTAGCCAACGCGCACTCCGCGAACTGGTGAGGAGCGGAAGTCTACCGGCTTCGCGCGATGAGTGTCAAGGAAAGGTGAGACGCTGTGCCTCACCGGTCTTCTGTTCCCCCTGGGCCTGACCGACTACGTAG
>JALYJX010000355.1 GCA_030775065.1 Gemmatimonadota bacterium
GACCGCAGGAAGATGCGGTGAGACTCGAGGAGCTCGCCTTCGTCGTCCACCCAGAGGATGGATTTGGGGGGTGGTGCCATAGGTTTTGTGAATGTAGCCGGGGGTCCAATGAATGCCTAGATTCGATTCTGTGATAGGACAGCAGCCTCGTTTTGCGCTTGCTACGCCACGTTTTCGCTTTCGCGCGCTGGCTGCGTGCGCCGGCCGCGCGTCGATTGGCGGCGACCGTGAGGTGGCTATGGCGTGCCTCGTGGCCGGCCGCCTCGCAGCAGCGCTCCTTCCCCCCTACGCTATTGGCGCCGCTGACCTGAAGGCGCGATCGACCGGCGCAAAGCATTGGCTCGCCTCGCTTTCGCTGCCTGCTCCGGTGCGGTCCGCCCTCACGCATCTCGCCGACGCTGTGGGGGTTGGAAATCGTAACACCTCGGCCGGCGCACTGTCGCACCTCGTGATGGTGGCGCAACGAAGTATCGACGAAGCCTCCGCTTCAGAGCTGATCGGGGTTGCAGCAGCGCTCGAGGCTGAGGGCTGAGTGCGCCGGTATATTTAGAAAACGCGAGCGATAAGAGACATGGCAGGTCATAGCAAGTGGAAGCAGATCAAGCACTACAAGGCGGCGACCGACGCCAAGCGCGGAGCGCAGTTCACAAAGCTCATTCGCGAGATTACGATGGCCGCCAAGCTCGGCGGCGGGGATCCGGCGGGCAACCCGCGGCTTCGCACCGCGATTGAAGCTGCCCGCGCCGCGTCGATGCCGAAGGAAAACATCGAGCGCGCAGTCAAGAAGGGCACGGGCGAGCTCGAAGGCGTCGAGTACGTCGACATCACCTACGAGGGGTACGGCCCGGGCGGCGTGGCGATCCTCATCTTCGCACTGACCGACAATGCGAACCGCACCGTTGCCGAAGTAAGGCACAAGCTCTCGCGCTTTGGAGGCAACCTCGGCGCAGCGAATTCGGTGTCGTGGATGTTCGAGCGAAAGGGCCAGATCTACCTCGACGCCACGAAATACGGCGAGGACGCCGCTCTCGAGGCGGCACTCGACTCCGGCGCCCAGGATTTCAGCGCGGAGGGCGAGCAGTACGTCGTGACGACGGACCCGACCGACATGCAGCGCGTCAGGGTCGCCCTCGACGAAAAAGGATTCTTCGCGACCGAATCGGAGATCGCGTCAGTCCCGAAGAACCTCGTCCACGTCGAAGGAAAAACGGCTGAGTCGCTCGTGAAGCTCCTCGAGGAGCTCGAGGACCTGGACGACGTTCAGAAAGTCGCCGCGAACTGCGACCTGGAGCTGGAAGAGGCGAAGTGACCGCCGCATGATCGTACTCGGGATAGACCCAGGCACTGCGGTCACCGGGTACGGCGTAGTGAAAGGCGACCCCTCCATTGCGCCGCGGCTGCTGGAATGCGGCGTCATCCGCACGCGGGCGCGCGACGCATTGCCGCGGCGGCTCCATGAGATTCATGCGGGCATTCGCGAGCTGATCGAGCGGCACCGTCCCGATTGCCTTGCGATCGAAGACGTCTTTTACGCCCGGAACGTTCGCACCACGATCGTACTCGGTCACGCGCGCGGCGTGATCCTGCTCGCCGCGGAAGAGGCGCGCCTCGAGATCTGCGAGTATCCGCCCGCGGAGATAAAGAAGGCGATCGTCGGCACCGGCGGCGCGACGAAGCAGCAGGTGCAGTTCATGGTCTCGCGGCTGTTGCGCCTGAAGACCGCTCCCGAGCCGCCCGATGCCGCCGACGGAGTTGCCGCTGCACTGACGAGAGTCATGGCTTCACCCCTCCCCAGGATCGCGGATGAGATGTCGCTGCTCGCAGGGCGCCGATGATCGTTCATCTCGAAGGTACTCTCGTAACGAAGGACATCGACCGCGTCGAGGTGATGACCGACGGCGGCGTTGGTTACGAGCTCCAGATACCGCTCGGCGTCTTTGAGACATTGCCGCGGATCGGTGAGCCGATCTCGCTTCATACGTGGCTCGTGGTCAAGGAAGACTCCTGGCAGCTCTTCGGATTCTCGTCGCTTTATGAGCGGCGGCTGTTTCAAAAGCTGCTGACAGCAAACGGGGTTGGTCCGTCACTCGCGCTTGGATTGCTTTCGGCATTGTCCGCGGAGCGCCTCGTCCGGGCGATAATGGAGAAGGACATTCCGACGCTTCAGGGAGTGCCGCGCGTAGGGCGAAAGAAAGCCGAGCGGCTGATTCTCGATCTCGCCGACAAGCTCGACGGGATCGGCGGCGACGGGGACGACGGAGTGGCGCGGCGGGGCGGCGGAGCGTCGGAGGACGCGTTGCGTGCGCTTGTCTCACTCGGGTACAACAGCAGCGAGGCGGAAAAAGCGGTCAGATCGGCCCTCGATGCGGGGGGAGGGGGATCATCGACGGCGGAGCTTATCAGATCGGCGCTTTCCAGGCTGGCGGACAAGTAGGTCTACTTTGTCCAGTCATCAACGATCAGATTCGCTATTCGTCTGAACTCGCGGGTGTTATTTGTGATCAGCATTGCATCCGTCGCGACGGCATGAGCAGCAATCAACATATCGAGGTCTCCAATTCTGCGGCCGGCGATCTCGAGCCGCGACCGCTCCTTGCCGTACGTGCGGGCTGCCTCCGCGCCAAAGGCGAGTATGGGCAGCCCCGACAATAGCAGATTGGCCGCTTGCAGATTCTCTTCGACGCGACGGCTCTTGAGCGCTCCGGCATACAGTTCGCCAGCGGTGATTGACGAAACGGCAAGCTGGTCACCAGCAGCGGCCTTGTATCTCTGGTGGACGCGTGGAGATCTTCCTCTTAAGAGGTCGATGCACACGTTGGTGTCCAACAGCTTCATTTGAAGAGTTCTTCGAGCTCAGCGCGCTCCTGAGGAGGCCCCTGATCGCGGTCCGGAAAATCAGGCGCTGATCCAAAGGCCTTCATGAGCCTTTCCATTCTATCGTCCCTTGGCATCAGCACGACCCTATCTCCGTCCTTCATCACCAGCACATGGTCGCCCTCGAACCGAAACTCCTTGGGAAGACGCACGGCTTGGCTTCGTCCGTTCATGAATAGCGACGCTCTCTTCAAGCGCGAGTCCTGTCCCGAGACGTCAGGCTCAGCGCTCTCGCGGCCACTCGCCATGCCCCTGGGTTCCGGGCGGATTCCAATTGATCGCCGGCGCTTCCGTTTTCTTTCCACTGCTTGCTCCGTTGGTATATATCATAATATACACCACATAATGGGCCCCTGCAAGTTCCTGCAGTGTCACATTGCTGGTAGCTTTCGCGTCACCATCCCCCTCCGCAAATGATCACAACCGCACTCCGCGCGTCGACATTTCAGGAATCGGTCATCCGCGAGATGACCCGCGTCGCGAATCAGCACGGGGCGATCAACCTCGCGCAGGGATTTCCCGATTTTCCGATGCCGCAGCCGATGAAGGACGCGGCGTGCGCCGCAATTCAGGGTGATATCAATCAGTACGCGATCACGTGGGGAACTCCCGCTCTCCGGCTGGCGATTGCAGCCAAGTACCGGAAGTGGTACGGGATGGAGATCAATCCCGAGCGCGAGATCACCGTCACCTGCGGCGCAACGGAAGCGATGGCGGCTGTGTTTCTGGCGCTTGTCGATCCTGGCGAAGAGGTGATTGTTTTCGAGCCGTTCTATGAGAACTACGGCCCCGACGCGATTCTCGCGGGTGCGACGCCGGTGTTCGTTCCGCTCGAGGGTCTGGACTGGAAGCTCGATCCAGAGAAGCTGCGCGCTGCTTTCTCCGATCGTACGCGAGCAATTGTCGTCAACACGCCGCACAATCCAACCGGGCGCGTCTTCACCCGTGAAGAGATCTCGTTGATCGCCGAGCTCTGCATCAAGCACGATGCTATCGCGATAACGGACGAGATCTACGAGCACATCCGCTACGCCGGCAGCCATCATGTTCTTGCGACGTGGCCGGGAATGCGCGAGCGCACGGTTACGATCTCGGGACTCTCCAAAACGTTCAGCTGCACGGGCT
>JALYJX010000356.1 GCA_030775065.1 Gemmatimonadota bacterium
ACATTCGAGCGACCGAGTCGGATCCGCACCACAGCAGGGTGGAGACGATAGGTGTCCTCTTTCTTACTCAAGGTTATCACGCAGATTCTCCGGCCGCGTTCGCTCCACGCATCGGCAAGTCTCGTGATGACCCGTTGGGTGCCACCACCATCACCGAGGTGATAGCAAATGATGACGAGGTCAGCCGGAACGATTTTCAGAGACGTATCCGTGATTTGCGTTTACCTCGACCAGTAGATTTCAAATATGAATGCAATCTCCCCAGAAAGCCTTGGGCGGATTTTCCGGTCCAATGCGTTCGAGAGCGAATGGCCGGAAGTTGAACGCGAAATCTCGAGCTTCGCCATCGCGGACCGGGCGGGTGGCGTCAACCCTGGCGACGGGAGGGCGATCTATTTTCTGGTGAGGCATTTTCGATCGCAGTCGGTTCTGGAAGTAGGCACGCATATCGGATCGTCGATGATACATATCGCCGCAGCGTTGCGCAGAAACCGCGTGCAAGACCAGGGGAAAAGTCACCGCGTGACGACGGTGGATATCGTCGACGTAAATGACGAGACGACCCAACCATGGAGGTCACATGGCTCGAGGTACTCGCCGAAGGAAATGCTCGCCAGGATGAGGGCGGCGGACCTGGTCACATTCGTAATGCAACCGTCGCTCGAATATTTCTCGATTTGTACCCGGCGTTACGACTTCATTTTTCTCGACGGGCATCATGCCAGCGAGACATTATATCGGGAGTTGCCAGCGGCCTTGCGGCTCCTCAATGAGGGCGGGGTCGTTCTCTTGCACGACTATTTTCCGGGCCTGCGGCCCTTGTGGCCCGACGGTGTCGTGATACGGGGTCCGTGGCTCGCCACGACGCGACTGCAATCGGAAGGTGGCACGTTTCGGATCCTGCCGATTGGAGAATTGCCATGGCCTACCAAGCAGGGCACAATGATTACGAGCCTGGCTATGATAGTACCACCGACCGCAGGTTGAGATCACGCCAGCCGGAACCCTGACACCTGGAGCATGCAGCCACCGCGCAAATGGTCGTTCATGCGGTTCTCGATGGGAAGGCTCGTCATGCTCGGGGCGTGGCTACTTTCTCTCGCCGGCGCTTTCAGAGTGGGGGCGTACGTGTACGAGTACCGAACGAGGATTCGTTCCGTCCCGCAATCGGTACAGCCGAGCCCAGGCATTGAAACCAATCTGTACAATCTCAGGGTTCACATGGTCGCCGTGCCCGCTGAGGGTCGGGACGGAGGAATCGCACCGCTCGGCAATGGACTTCTTTTCGCGAACCGGAAAGGCCGGTTGTGGTATGTCGACCGGGCAAAATCGTCGCGCGCGCTGAATCTGCGGATCCCGATCAATATCCCGGAGTTCGAGGCCGATCCGTACAACGCGACCACCACACTGCGGGATCGGTTTGCAGTGAAGGACCTTCTGGTGCAGACGCTCCCGAGCGGCGTGCGCATTCTGGCATCGCACAATCACTGGCATTCCGAGAAAGACTGTTACACGCTGAGGGTGTCGAGCATCGAGACCTCGTTCGACGGGCTGCTGGCCGGGACGGCACCCTCTGCTTGGAAGACCGTTTTCGAAACGTACCCCTGCCGCCTGCTCCCCGAGGCAAGCACTGGGAAGAATCGGCTCCCCACCAACGCAGCGGGGGGACGGCTTGTGGCAGTGTCGGATCGAGAGATTCTGATCACCGTGGGGAGGTTCGGACCCGCCGTGGAAACGACGGAAGAATCAGTCGCGACACACCTGAAAGTCTGCTCGGGAATATCGTTCCGAGCTCGGTCGAGTAGACGTGAGGACCTCAACAATTCGTATGGTAAGACCATCCTGTTCAACCTCGCCACCGGCGCGTCCTGCGTCTTCACGACGGGCCACCGAAACCCGCAGGGCTTGGCGGCGACGGCCGATACGCAGATCTGGGTGACAGAGCATGCCGAACGCGGCGGCGATGAGCTGAACCTACTGGTGGAGGGGAAAAACTACGGGTTCCCCCATGTCTCGTACGGAACGAAGGACAAATCGATGATCTGGCCGGCCAACCCGCAGCAGGGAAGACATGAGGGATACCAAAAGCCCACCTACGCGTGGGTTCCATCCATAGGCGTCTCGCAACTAATTGTCATCGAGGGGAGCGCATTCCCGTTCTGGAAGGGTGATCTGTTGGTGACTTCTTTAGTCGGGAAGGCCTTGTACCGGCTTCGGATCGAAGGTGGCAGCGCGATCTACGCCGAGCCGATTCCGATCGGCCACCGTATCAGGGACATCGCAGAAACGGCGGACGGGAGCATTGTCCTGAAGACTGACGACAATTTCCTGGTCTACCTCGAGCCTGCTCCTGCAGACCGACCCGACCTGACTCCGATGAAGCGCGGACAGGTACTCGCACGCCAGTGTCAGGCATGCCATACGTTCGTGGTGGGCGGAGCGTCGGGAATCGGCCCAAGCCTCTGGGGGGTAGTGGGCAGGCGCGTGGCATCGGTTGAGGGGTTCAACTACTCGGACGGGCTCAAGGCTGTTCGAGGTCGGTGGACCGCCCCCAGATTGCGGAGCTTCCTTAGGAGTCCAGAGACGTTTGCTCCCGGGACGGCCATGCAGCAGGCGTCGACGTATGCCGAAGACGAGCTGTCCGATCTGGTCGCTTACCTCCAAACCCTCCGGTGAAACAAACGGAAAATCTGGGCTGATGCCCGACAGCGTGGAAAACCTTGTCTCCGCGATCATTCCGGTCTACAACCGCGGGGACCTGTTGCGCGAGGCGGTCGGCAGCGTGCTCGCCCAGACCCATCGGCCGATCGAGATCATCATCGTGGACGACGGCTCGACCGACGACACGACCGCGGTATGCGCCGAGCTGGCAACCGCACATCCGGATGTTATCCGCAGCGTGCGGCAGGAAAACGGAGGGCCCGGGCTGGCGCGAGAGACCGGCAGGCAGCTGGCTCGTGGCGAGTTTATCCAGTACCTCGACAGCGACGACCTGCTTGCGCCGCAGAAATTCGAAAAGCAAATCGAGGCGCTGCGACTCCGGCCGGATTGCGGCGTGGCCTATTGCAAGGCACGCGAGTACAACATCGGAGAGCTGCCACGTGACGAGCCACTGGCGCGTACAGGCGAAGATCTGCTCACGTTGTTTCCCTCCCTGCTGTCGGGACCTTGCTGGCAGACGTCGACGCCTCTTTATCGGCGCACCCTCTGCGACCAGGTGGGCCCATGGACCGACCTCGGGCAGGAAGAGGATTGGGAATACGACGCGCGCGTCGGTGCCCTCGGTACGCGGCTCGTGTGGTGCCGCGAGTTTCTTGCGGACTACCGCCATCACACGGGATTCCGCGCCCGCGGCAACTCGATGGGAAATCCTCGGAAGATGCGCTGGCGCTACAGGTCGCACGTACTCATCTACCAGCATGCGCGTCGTGCGGGCGTCGATTCAGCCAATCCCCACATGCAGCGCTACGCGCGCGAGCTGCTTATCCTTTCGCGGCAGTGTCGGGCGACACAGCTCGAGGACGAGGCGAGAACGCTTTTCAATCTTTCCCGCGAGGCGTCAGGGACTGCACGGTCGCGCCGGATCAACTTCGGTTTCTACCGGCTGGTCACCGCGAGCCTGAGATGGAACGCTCCGAGAGCAATCGCCCGTTGGATCGATCGGGTCCGTTCGCGGTAAAGGCGCGGTACGAAACCCTGCTCGAGGAGTCAAGGGCCCCGCTACAGTGCTTTTCTGATCGCGGCCTCGAGATTCTGATCTCCGCCGAGCCCGGTGTAGACAACTTTTCCAGCTCGATTCACCACAACGACGTACGATGTAGCGGGCGCATCGTAGGCATCAGCCGCCTCCCCCTCGGTGTCGAAAACTATCAAGTGCTTGAGCCCGTGCTTCTGGCTGTATGCCTTGACCCGCGCGGGGGTCTGATTCACTGAAACGGCAACGCCGATGAATTTCATTCGCGCACCGTACTTTTTCTCCGCCGCGAGCAGCGCCGGCT
>JALYJX010000357.1 GCA_030775065.1 Gemmatimonadota bacterium
GGAGACAACTTGTCGGCCGTCGCGCATGAAAACCTCTAGCTGTTGGCCACCGGGATTCACGCACTGGCCGACACGCGGGTAGGGTGCACCGCGAATGACCACAACCATGTCGCCAAGCAAGAACATCTCGTCGCGAATCGTCTCATCGGTCGTTCGCCGCGGTGCGGTCAGCTGAATGGTGAAGAGATCGACACCGCCGGCCGAGACGCGAACTAAACCCGACGCTCCTGCCTCGATGGACAGAGGTTCAAGGGCCGGCCTCGAGGCAGCCAGCGCTAAGACTACTGCCAATAGGATCGCCCTCATCGTTCGTCAGCGCCTAACGTTCAAAGCTCACCGGCGCGGACCGGCGACGCGAGAGAGTATAGCTCTCGGAATACAGCAGCGCGCCGGTTCGCGTCCGGTGCAGCGCGAGTTGGGCGTCGCGGGGTGGAGCAGGCCTTACGATCACTCCTTAACTGTCGCGTTGACTTCGTCGAGAAACGGATCGTCTTCAACGTACTCTCGGGTCAATCCGCACGATGTTGCTTGCGGCCATTCATTCGACGCGACGATGAGGTAAGTTCCTCCGAGTTCGAAGTGAACCCCGCAAGTGCAGATGAGGACCTGATCGCCGCACGTGCTGACCTTCACGGTCGCAGTTTCAGGCCCCTTCCACCGTCGTGACACGCGAAGTGTGGCAACCATGTATTCGACGGTTTCGTCATCGACCAGTCGAGTTTCGATCGCCAGTCCGGTGACGCGGCCGACGACGATGATCTCGGCCTCCTCGAGCTGCTTCCTGACAGGACCATCGTCCGCACAGACGCAAGCCTCCGCGCGCGACGCAACACTCAGCGTTACTAGTGCCGCTACGACGATTACATATGCGTGCCGTTTCATTCGTGACGCCCAACGGTTTCAGCTCAGCGGCTTCGGCCCGCCGCGGAAAACATGAAACGAAGGATACATGCGAGCGGGCCGAAGTCCGCTGCAGCTGGATAGTTGGGCGGCGGATCTACCGAGCGAACGCTACGCATGTCCCGACCCGTTGGCGAATGAGCAAATTCGCGAAGTTCGGGCGCTCGGTAAAGGGACTCTTACTGATGTCGACATCCACGAATCCGCCGGATAGCCTCACCGCTACGAACTTGCCGCTGCCCGTGTCGATCTTGAACGTCTCGGGGTGCCAACTGCCCCCGTCGTACATCGTGTAGAAGAGCTCGGGTTTGTCACCGTCGACCCGGAGTGGTCGCCATGCGGCGCACTCGGCGCCGTTGCGTTTGCAGAGTGCATATCGGCTTCCGACCAAGTCGATTTTCCACGCTGCGAGAGTCTCCGGGCTTCTGTCCATGTAGCACTCACCGGTGCCGTCGCACGTCCAGAACTTCTCGGGAATGCATAGCAACATCGGTTGCTTGGGATCGGCGGCGAACACAGGGCAGGTTATCGCGAGGGTAAGAGCGATCAGTATGCAGCGCATATGGACCTCCGATTCGGCAAGGACCGACATCCCGCCGCCCAACGGCCTACGCGTCAGCCGCGTAGACCGCCCGCGAGATCGTAGCACCTACGCTGAGTGGGCAGCGGTCTACGTCGGCTGCACGCTAAAGTTAGCCGGCGCTATTACTAGTCTTCGTCTCACGAGCGGCTTCAGCAGGCTTCTTTGCTGATTCGGCCCGTGCTTGCTGGAGCCGGTTCACGGCTTCGACATAATCACGCGCCGCTGCCCGGTCGACTTGCAGTTGCTGAAACAGGTACTCGAAGGCCGTTCGCGCTGTGTCAAAGCGATCCAGACACTCTTCCTCGCTGAAACGGTGAATGCCAGCACTCGCAAGATCATGAATTGCGTCGAGAGGGTTCAATCCACCCGGCTTCAACGAGGCAGGCAGGATCTCTGCCGCTAGGGCGACCTTCTGGTCGAATTGATAGCTGGCCTTTGCCTCGGCGACACGTTTGGCAAGATCACTGGAATCACCTTGCTGCGCCGCTGCCTCTGCGATGAGATCGAGCAGATCATTTGTGCGGTTTTCAACGACCCGGCGAATATAGGCGAAAGCAGCAAGGCCGTATCCGAATGTGCGCGAGCGCAGGGCCTTCCGATACAGGTCAAGATCGCCTGGCGCGAGGCGTGACTCAAGCACCTTCGACACTCTTTCCGCCTGCGGTGGGAACTGTCCGACCTTCATCACCCACTTCGTGTCGCCGTCCTCTCCGAACCAAACGTAAAACTGAACAGTGTAGTTCCGGCATGCTCGGCACGAGAATGCGTACGCGCGATCAGGAACAATCGTAAACGGTTGGTCATGTTGGCATTCGGGACAGTGGAGTCGGATCCGGTCGACCGCTAGCCCGATGGCGTTGCGCATCTCGGTGTAGATGTACTTCCGATAGAAAGGACCACGCTCGAGTAACTCCCGAAGAGCTATGGCGCGCGACTCGTCGACCGGCGCTGCCGGAGGGTTGTCCAGATCTACCATGATCGCAATTCTAGACCGTGTGCTTGGTTCGGCTAACGGCCTGCAGTTCACCGGCGCCAACCGCGACGCGATGAAGCAAGGCTCTTCGAGTACAGTAAAGCAGCGGACGGCGCCCGGTGCAACTGCAGGCCGTCAGCCGGCGCTCTCCGCTTCGGCCTTCATCTTTGCCATCAGGTCCTGCACCATCTGATCCGTGATTCCAGCTTTCCTGCGGAGTGGGTCGATCACTCGCTCCAGTCGGTCGTCGGCGGCAACGAACACGGCCCGACACTCGTCAGCATCGGCAATCATTCGGTGCCGACCTCCCTCGCTCAAGAAGTTTTCCGAATGATCTCGAAAGAACGCGTGAGCGAGGCGGTTCCGGCGTGTCAACGCGTCGCGAAGTAGAGTCTCGAGGTCCGCGGGTACATTCGTGACCGCGCGGAGGTCACGAAAAAGACGGCCCATGGTTCTTTCAAAGTGTTCCGACATGAAGCTGTCGAACATCTCCTCCCACTCCTTGACCGTACGAACCTGGCGGTGACGGTTGGGGATCAGGTCGAGCATCACGAGCGCGTTAACAACTCCGTGCTCGAGCACCTGCGCGAAGTAGAAGGCTAGCCCGAAGCGGGCATACACTTCCTTCGTCTGTTCGCCAACCTCATCGGGATCTTCCATTGCGCCGGCTAACGGTTCAAGCTTCACCGGCGTGAACCGCGCGCGGAGAACTTGAATCTTGCAGCACAGTAAAGCAGCGGTTCACGTCCGGTGCAAGCTGGAGTTAGCCGCCGGTTCGGGCCTGGTTGACCAGATCACGAACTCTCGTGAGCGACGAGCGTTCATTTGGCGAGGCGAGGTCGAAGGCTTCGTCACTTTCTGGAAGACTCTTGAGTGCCTCGACGAACCGTCGGCGATGATCTCGACGCTTCACGGGCTCAGACTCGAAACGCACTCTCGTGCGAACGTAGCTTTCGCTTCGTCCTTCGACTGAGGCAGAGAACGCCACGCTCTTCGTGAAGTCGTACTCGTCCAAGACCCGAACGATCGTATTGCCGATCTCTCGGTAGACCTTGACCGCAGCTCCGGGGAAATCGGCCGGGTGCTTCCGCGCCACTTCGTCGAAGATGTCCCAATCATTCGCGACAATCAGGCCGATGATCAGGCGATACGCTTCGACCGGCTCCATGCTTTCGGCGGCTAACGTCCCCAGCTCAGCGGCTTCGGCCCGCGCCAGGAACGTGAAGTAATAGTAACAAGCGGCGGGCCGGAGTCCGCTGGAGCGCCGAGTTGGGCGACCGATTACACGGTACTCCCCGGCCAACGCTTTCGATACCACTCGTGGGTTTGCAGCGCGAATTCGGATGCGGCGATGCCGGGTATTCCGAAGTGCCCTGCGAACTCGCCCTCCAGGTAGGCACTAATTGCTTCTGGCGTTTCAGAGGTCTCCAGCATGCGAAGGACTGGTCCCACGACACACTCGTATTCGTCTTCAGGAGCGCCATCAGAAACGAGCCCGATAGGATCCCACTCGTTGACGAGG
>JALYJX010000358.1 GCA_030775065.1 Gemmatimonadota bacterium
CCCCTCACCATGGGACGTATCGCTGGCGTAAATAACGATGTCGATGCAGGCGTTGGGAAGGATACGCAGGCGCTTATCAGTAATCGTCGGAATACGAATCTCCCACAGGCATGCGACCAGGTGCGCCAAAGCCGGAGGCGGCTGCACCTCGACATACCACTGCGTCGATTGACGTTGCTCCATGTCGGATTTCCCCAATACAAAGTCCTGGACGTGCGCTTATTCTCGTTCCGCAGCGGACGGGATGGCACTCGCCCGATTCAGTCGAGACAAAAACATGCTACCGAGGCGTTTTGACCCATGCGTAAATCCGTTCTGTATATTATCGCATTTTTTTTCGCACCCGCGATATTGCTAGCCCAACAGCCGATAAGCAAAGGATCTATGCAGACTTCTTCCTATACCCTGACCGCACTCACGCCTGTACTCATCGTGGATGCCGTCGAACCTTCCGTGGAGTTTTGGACTGACCTGGGATTTGCCAAGGAGAATGAGGTGCACGGTCCGGATGGGAAGCTCATCTTCGCAAGCGTCAAGAAAGACCGCGTTGAGATCATGTACCAGACCCGCGCCAGCGTCATTGCCGACGATCCGAAGTCGGCCTCGGAATTAATTGGCCGCAGCGCCGCACTCTTCATCACAGTTCCGTCCCTACGCGACCTCGACGCAATCGAGCGGCAGACAAAAGGAGCGCCGGTGGTCAAAACTCGACACGACACCTTCTATGGTACTACGGAATTCTACATCCGCGAACCCGGCGGCAACGTGGTGGGCTTCTCGACCCAGCAATGAGGTGTTACGGCCGATGTTATGTCGCAGCATTGAGCCGTCTAGAAAATATGACTGGGCTGGCCTCCGGTTCTCACGTGGATTAGCTCCTCACGTGTGACCGGAGTTGCCAGAGCCACCTGCGACGATCGTACTGTCGCATTCATACGGAGACCAGCCCATGTCATCAGTTGCCGAAGTCGTTCCTGAAGTAGCTCCAGCTACTCGCTCTATCATCTATCTCGGGATGGATGTGCACAAGGAGTCCATCACCATTGCGGTTCTCCCCCAGGGCGCCAAGTCCCCGACGCGCGTTGACCGTCTGCCGAATGATCTCCTTAAGCTGAAGCGGTTTCTCGATCGCATCGCGCGTGATGGCGAGATTCGCGCTTGCTACGAAGCCAGTGGTGCCGGATACGTGCTCCATCGAGCGATGCAGGAGTGGGGTTACCAGTGCGACGTGATCGCACCATCCCTCATTCCGAAGAGGGCGGGCATCCAGCGGAAGCATGACAAATACGATGCTGCAGAACTGGCCGGTCTCTATCGTGCCGGCCAGCTCGTCGTCGTTCGGATTCCCACCGAGGCCGAGGAGCGAGTACGTGATGTCGTGCGCTGCCGAGAGACATTCCAGAAGGAGGTCCTCAGGTCGCGTCACTACATCCTCAAGTTTCTCGCGCGCCGCGGCTTCGTGTTCAGAGAAGGCACCAACTGGTGCACGCCGCATCTGAAATGGCTCCAGCACCTGACGACCGAGCAGTCACCTCTCGAAGCAGCGGATCGGCTTGTGTTTCGAGAGTATCACGCGCTACTGCATTACAAACTCCAGCGAAGGGATGAGCTCGACAAAGAGATTGAGCGACTCGCGGAATTACCTATGCTCGCTCCAGCTGTACGAAGGTTACAGTGCTTCCGCGGGATCTCACTTCACAGCGCGATGGTCCTGGCGACCGAGATTGTTGATTGGCGCCGCTTCGAGCGTCCATCACAACTCAGCTGTTATCTAGGGCTCGTATCGCGAGAACATTCTAGTGGTGACCGAGAGCGGCGAGGTTCGATCACGAAAGCTGGCAACAGTCACTGCCGGCACGTTCTCGTTCAGGCTGCCTGGAGTTACCATCATCGGCCGGCCACGAGTGTCGACTTGAAGCGACGACAGTCAGGACAACCGCCTGGCATCATCGCACATGCGTGGAAAGCTCAGCAGCGACTGCATCAGCGCTACAATCATCTCGCTTATCGGAAAGCGCCCCAGATCGCCGTGGTCGCCGTAGCTCGTGAATTGGTCGGGTTCTTGTGGTCGGTTATGCAAGACATCGAACCAAACGACATGCAATCCGCATGAACAGTGATCGTGGTCCGGCGTGTGGTTTCGAGGCTCGATGCGCGAGCATTCTCGAAGGCGTTATGCGGCCTGCAGTATCAATTGGTGCAGGATCCCCGTGCCTAGAATGAGCCAGCTCCCGACGAATCCAATTCTTGCCGCACTGCCGGAGCAATTCGGTAATCGGCGTATATCAGCAGGATCAACCGTCGATGCCGCCTCGAGCCCACGTCGTACCATGATCACGGCTTTCTACTAATTCCTTGACAACAGGCCCAGTCATATCAACGCCTTCAATTGAGCTGCGGCCGAATCAAACAAAATGCGAGATAAGCGACCTTCAATAAATCGCCCGTCAGGTACAACGAGTGTACCACTGGAAACCGCCGACAGCTACAATTCCTCGTTAGGCGTCACGCGACGGGAAGCATCACCCCTTGAGTGCAATCTTCTGTGCGTCGAGCTCGGATCTGAGCAGTGCGATGGCGTCCTTGAACGACCGAGCGTTGAGAAGGTTGGCGTGTAGCGCGTGCTTACGTTTGGCGCTCTCACTCACGGCCGAACCAAAATCGGCCGTCTTGTCCATACATCGCAGGAGCGACGCGATGTCATCGGTGGCATCGTACGCAGCATCGGCTAGGGCATTGAAGCTCTTTCTGTACCGCTTCAGGCGTTTGCTTTCGAACGGTTTCCAGCCAGGAGTTGCATCGATGCACTGTTGAAGCGTCCTTGAAACATCGACCCCTTTTTCGACGAGAGTGCGCTCGAACTGAGAAAGTGCGGCATCTGCTTCATCAATACGCACAAGCGCTGTCACACGTACCTCCTCAATCAGCTGCTCGATATCGATGTGCGAACCTTTCTTGCGATGTCGTTTGATGACTTCAACGCACGTATCCGTCAAGCTGATTCCGGCAGCAGCGGCCATTAGCACGTCGTCGATCCCGAACGCCATGTCTTGTTTCTCCGCAAAGGGGTTTGAGGCTGCAGGCTGTGGCGCCTAACGCCTTAAGCTAAGCTGCAAGCTAATCATATCAATGCGAGCGAAGCGAGCACACAATAGATCGCTTGTCAGCTTCAGCGTGAGTTAGGCGGCCTGTCGGGCGCTGGACTGGCAAAACGTGTCATAGTCCAATTCACGCCCAATCTGTCCGGTTGCTGGCCTTCACGTAACTACCTTCCATGCCGGTGCTTATGATGATACCATTGGCATGTGTTCGCAGCATATGGCGTGCGACAGACTAACGTGATACATTTCGTCCACTCCCACAATGAGTGAGACATGGCAACTAAAAAGGGCGCCCGATCGTCAGAACCGCCAAGTGACTCCTCTGACGGGCCGGAACGAAAGTACCTCAGCCAAGCGGATGTACCCTCGTTCGATCTTGCGCAGGCAGTGCGCATCCCGATGGCAATCGCGGATAATTACGGGAAGAATCCAACTAGGCCACTCCGGGTTGCCCAAGCGATGAACATGGCTCCGGCCTCGAGTCGCTTCCGGATGCTATGCGGTGCTGCGATCGCCTACGGGTTGACTGAGGGTGGATACAACTCTGACCAAATATCGATCACAGCGCTTGGTCGCCGCATCGTGGCGCCGACTAAGGAGGGGGACGACCTAGCCGCCCGTCGCGAGGCAACGCTGAGACCGCGAGTGATCCGCGATTTCTTGACCCGATACAACGAGTCCAAGGTGCCAGCGGAGCGTATCGCGCGGAACGTTCTCGAGGAGTTGGGCGTCCCCAGCGACCGATCCGACGCGGTGTTCGAGCTGATCATCTCGAGCGCTCGTGAGTGCGGGTTCCTGCGTGAGGTCAAGGGGCAGCTGTATGTGGATCTGCATGCCGACGGCGACCCGCAGGATGCGGACGACGGGCTCACTG
>JALYJX010000359.1 GCA_030775065.1 Gemmatimonadota bacterium
CTGCGGGGCGAATCCCATGTCGAGCATGCGGTCCGCCTCGTCGAGAACCAGGATCTCGAGATCGTCGAACACGACGTTCTGTCTCTCCATATGATCGAGCAGCCGGCCCGGGGTCGCGACAACCACATCCACGCCCTTTCGGAGCTTCGTCTGCTGCGGCTCGAGGGGCACGCCACCGTATATGGAAACGACTCTGATGTCCGAATGTCGGCCGTACTTCCTGAAGCTCTGCTCGACTTGAACGCAGAGCTCGCGCGTCGGCGTGAGGATGAGAGCGCGCACCCGATGAGTGCGGGCTGCGGGATCGCCCGACTCCCTTCCCTCGATCATCCGCTGAATGATCGGCAGAGTGAAGCCGGCCGTTTTCCCGGTGCCTGTTTGCGCGAGCCCGATGATGTCGCGCCCGCGCAAAGCAACCGGAATTGCTTCTCCCTGAATCGGCGTGGGGATCGTGTAGCCCGCATCACGAACGGCATCGAGCAGCTCGGGAATCAATCCGAGCTCGGCAAAGGCCGAGACATCGGGCGCAGCCGGGCTTTCGATGGCTCCGGCCGATGAATCGGTCTTCGCCAACTTCCTTTTTGCGCGTGCGGGAGGTGTCATTTCAACTCAATATACCTTCCGCCGAGAGGCTTCTCGCACAAAATGGGCTCATCCGTCATCGATGCCTGTGCCTCGAGAAGAACTCGATCATGGCTGCATTGACGATCGGCGCTGCCTCGTCGAACACGACGTGCCCTGCGTCCTGCACCACCAGGTGTTTCATCTGCGGCATCGCCCGGGTGTAGCTCTCCGCGTGGCGGGAGAGCATCAGCCGATCGTGAGTCCCCGAGATCAAAAGCGTCGGGACGGACAGCGGAACGAAAGGCTGGCGCCAGTTGAATTCGTGGAGCAGATGGCGCATCGCTCGCGTGAATTCCGGAAATTGTGTAGGGGCCCAGTACTCGTCGACGTCGCGCTCGGTAACGTGACGCAGCTTTCCGTTGAGTGTTCGCAAAAGCAGTCGCACCAGCGTCCGTGAAGCGATACGCGGCGCCAATGGCGCGATTGCCGCCGGGGTGACGGCCCGGACGAGGCGGAGTCCGGGAATTCCGGAGAACCCCACGGGTGACACCATCACGAGTGCCAGCACACGATGTGGCGCGGCGAGCGCGTAATGGGCGGCGAGGGCCGCGCCCATCGACAATCCCGCGAGCATCACGCTCTCCGCGGCCAGCGCATCTATTATCTCGGCAATGTGATTCCGCATTGACTCGAGCCAGTACTCGGCTGGAGCGTCGGGCTTATCCGAGAGGCCATGGCCTTTGAGATCGACCGCAACCGGACGAAACCCAGCTGCCGCCAGGTCCGCGAAATTCTCGCGGAAGATGTAGACGGAGCAGCCCCAGCCCGGAACGAGAACTATGGTGGGATCGGAGTCCTTGCCGCATTCAACCGCGCGAACGTGAAGCCCCGAAGCAAGCTCCAGGTGACGCGTTCGAAGATCGGGCCTCCCTGCGGGAAACATCGCCCCCGGCGCAAGACGCGTTGAAACGGGATGCAACGGATGGGAATGGATGGGAAGCGGATGAGGAGCGGATTATCGAACGGAATGGATGCGGAAAACGATCAGTATAGCATCAGTGTTAGTTCGTTTCTGATCCGTTCATCCGTTGAATCCGTTCTAAATGAGCTCGATCTCCCGCCCGATGAGCTTTCCGATGAGCCCGATGCGGAATGTCACATCCGCAAACGCGGCCGCGCTTCCTCTCAATGAGCCGGCGGAAAAATCCTCCAGGGGAAACATCGGCCACACGCGGGGATTCGAGCTCGTGGGAATGTCCGTGCCCTTGTGCGGATGCCAGACGCCGCCGCGATCGCGATCGTCCTCGAATCGCTCGTACATCTTGAGCCAGTTCTCGTTGCGTCGCAGGAACCCCAGACGCGCCATTGTCTCCAGCCACATCAGAGCGAACGGAATGTCGGCCTCGACGGCGTTGCGATGGGGAAGACGGTCCCCGAGCACGAACGTCGGCTGATCGACGATTTTCTTCCCGACGAGCTGCACCTGATCCTGCCGGGGATGCGGCTGCGAGATGTAATTGTAGATTCGCTCGACTTCCGAGTAATTCTCCTGCCTGAAAATCGGCATGTGAGCGAGCATCGTCAGCGCGTGGAAGGTCGGCGGTGTAGCCTCCGGCGCGAGCACGTGGACGTTCCCGACTCGCATCCACGGCTTTTCAGCGAGCGGCGAGTTGAGGTACGCGTCTATTCGCTCGATGATGCGACGAGCGGCGCCACGCAGCCTGGGATCGGCCTCGTACCCCGCCTGAGCCAGCGCTGCCGCGGCTGCTTCGCGCAGCTGCAGCCGGCCGCGTCTTACCGCGTCGTCGTCTCTTGCCTTGGCGCCGAGCTCATAGAGAAAACCCGGGTCGTTGTCCTCAGCCAGAAGTCTGAACAGCGCGCGACGCGCCAGTGCGAGCGGCGGAGATTCCCGGTCCCATCCATACTCGAGGAGTCTCCTCACGGCGTGAATGGTTCCAACGTTCGTGAAATCGGCGGTGCTCTTTCCGGGAACCGTAAGCATTGACCGGTTCCAGGTTCCGTCCGGCTGCTGCGTGAGCGCAATTCGCAGTGCGGGACGGAAGGCGTACGGGAGCCAGCCCATCTGTGCCACCGTCTCCTGTGGCAGTCGCGCCACTTCCGTCGCGGCCCTGTACCTGATCGGGGGCGATGCGTTCTCGAAGATCCACCCGATAGGAAACGTGAGTGGCTCACCGACTGGAACTTGTGGAGTGAGAATCGGTTCGGCAGCAGAACGGGGAGCAGTCACATCGGCGCTCGACGTCTATTGAGGTTGGAAAAAGCGGACTGCCGCGGTGCAAGCTCGGTTATCGCCGCCGGCAGCGGACGAACGAGAGCCGGTTGCAGCGCCCGGATGGTGGCGCGTAAGAATAGCAGGTTTTGCACCGAACGCTAGCCCGGAGAGCCGAAGTTATTAAGCCCTAACGACTTAGGTCAATTGGGCGGCCGCATTCAACCTTTTCACGCGACTATGCGTATCATTACCGACAACTTGCACCACAACACGAAACAGTTTCAGGCCTGGAGAGACGATGAGTTGGATTCGAATGGCAGTTGCCGGCGTTGCGTTCCTCGGCGCGGCTTCGGTGGGTGCTGCGCAGGCACCTCAGGGTGCACCTCCCGCGCACGGTGACCATGCCGGACTGCAGAAGAGTGGCCGCGGTGGCGGGTCGAAGATGCTTTTCAACGGCATCGAGCTGACCGAAGCGCAGAAGGCTCAGGTGCAGCAGATCTCGGACAAGTACAGGGCGCAAAAGGAAGCACTACGTTCGGCCGGTGGCCAGCTTCAGGGTGCACCCGATGATGCCGCTCGGGCAAAAATGAGCGAGCTCATGAACGCCTCGCACGCAGAGTATCGCGCGATCCTGAACGCCGATCAGCAGAGGATCTTCGATCAGAACGTCGCTGCGATGAAGGCGAGGAAGGATCAGCACAGGAAGCCGGCGCCCTCCGGCTCGCGCGCCTAGCCGCTACTTCGAGCTTGCCGTCTCGGCGCCTTCGGGCCTGAGCGCGCTCTCCGTGTAGCGACTTCCCGGGTTCCAGAGTATCCAGCTCTGGAACCCGTTGTCGTATCCGGCCTTCATCTGAGCGCGGACCTGCTCGGCGTTGTAACGCGGCGGGCCGAGCGTGAAGTCCTGGTACCAGGGGATGATCTTCGCGGCGCCCTGGATGCCGGCGCTGCGTCGCTTCATGTCCTTCAACGCGCGGTCGATGGTGGCGTACGGCCGTGCGTTGGGATTCCCGATCTTGTACGTGCCCGGCGCGAAATGCGACGGGTAGACCATCGGCAGCACTACGTCGGCGCGATCAACGAACCGCTCCCACTTCTGGCCGATGCCCATGTCCGTTGTATCTGTCGCGGTGAGCCCGAACACGTCGATGGTCACGGG
>JALYJX010000360.1 GCA_030775065.1 Gemmatimonadota bacterium
ACCGCTGGGTGCTGCCGAGGAACTAGTTTCGAGTTGCTAGTTTCGAGTTTCGAGTCAGCGACTCAGAAGCTAGTTTCGATCTGGCGGCACAAGGTTCAGGCGTTGAGTTGGAGTCTCAGTTAGAGCAGGTCGGTTGAGCGGGCTGCAGCGGATCGACGCTGCAGCCCGTATCGTTACTGGAAACTCGAAACTGGAAACTCGATACTGGACAAGACTGGAAACTGAATCGCTGGACGGATCCGTGACATCCGTTACGGGCTCACCGCGCGTCACGGGCGGGGTGGGACGTGAGGAACTAAAGAGAAAATGGCACAGGCAATTGAATTGAGAGGTCTCGTCCGTCCGCAGCTCGTCGAAATGACAAAGCGCGAGGACAATGCAAACACCGCCGAGTTCCGTCTTCAGCCGCTGGAGCGGGGTTTCGGTCACACGCTTGGCAATGCGATGCGGCGAATGCTGCTGTCATCGCTTAGAGGCTCCGCCGTCTGGGGTATCCGGATCGACGGCGTGCTGCACGAGCATCAGACGATTCCGGGAGTGGTGGAGGACGTTCATCAGATCATCGGCAATCTCAAGATGCTGACACTGATTCTCGACGAGGGCGTCGAGGAAGTGATTCTCCGCATCACGAAGGGAGATTCCGGGCCCGTCACCGCGGCCGATATCCAGGCCGCGCCGGGCGTCGCCGTGCTCGACCCGTCGCATCACCTGTTCACGATGCAGGACGATCGCGACATCAACGTCGAGCTCTACGTCAACAAGGGCCGGGGCTATGTCGAGGCCGACCAGCATACGGTCGATCGCGCGCTACCCGTGGACGTCGTCAGAATCGACTCCATTTACAATCCTGTTCGTCGCGCGAACTTCTCGGTCGCCGAAACGCGTGTTGGTCAGAGAACGGACTACGATCGTCTGACGCTGAACGTCGAGACGAACGGAACGATCTCTCCAGAGGAGGCGGTGAGCTACGCAGCCGCACTGGCGCAGACGCACTTCCAGTACTTCGCCGGGTTCGGCTCGCACGCCTCGGCGCCGCTCGTGCCGGGAGGCGACATCGCGGCCGGCGACGGCCAGCGGATGGCCGACCTGCTGAGAACGCCAATCGACGATTTCGAGCTTTCGGTTCGCTCGGTCAACTCGCTGAAGAATTCCAATATCCGCACGCTGGGCGATCTGGTGAAAATGACCGAGAGCCAGATTCTTCAGGTCAAGAACTTCGGCAAGAAATCCCTCAACGAGATCGCCGACCTGCTCGAAAAGCACGATCTCAACTTCGGCATGAAGTACGAGGATTCCCCGGACGGCGTGCGCTTCACCGA
Source organism: Gemmatimonadota bacterium (assembly GCA_030775065.1). GTDB lineage: Bacteria > Gemmatimonadota > Gemmatimonadetes > Gemmatimonadales > Gemmatimonadaceae > UBA4720. The sequence continues at coordinate 1,320 of JALYJX010000360.1, forward strand.
TCGCGGCACGCCGCCCAATCGAAACGTCGCGACAGTGGCAGCCGACGAGGACGAGGAGCAATAGTCAGATGCGTCACCGTAAAGTTGGCCGCTCTCTAAAGCGCACGGCCGAGCAGAAGCTCGCGCTGATGCGCAGTCTCGCCACGGCTCTGATTGAGCGCGGCGCGATCGAGACGACGGAAGCACGAGCGAAGGAGCTTCGTCCCTTCGTCGAGAAGCTGATCACCAAGGCCCGCTCGGGCACTCTGCACGACCGTCGTCTCACGGGTCGTCATGTGCACCAGCGTGCCATCAACGATAAATTGTTCGCTGAGATCGGGCCGAAGTTTGCTTCGCGCGCCGGCGGATACACGCGCATCCTGAAAACCGGACATCGCAAAGGCGACGGTGCCGAAATGGCCCGCATCGAGCTGGTGGATTAAATGGCAATCGCAAGAAATCGCTGCTTTGTGTGCGACAAGGGTGTCGCTCATGGGAACAACGTCTCACACGCCAACAACCGGACGCGCCGGGTTTGGAAGCCCAACCTGCAGGTCGCGCGGGTGGTCGTCGATGGCAAGATCACCAAGATCAAGGTGTGCACGCGTTGTCTGCATGCCGGAAAGATCCAGCGAGCCCCGAGGGGCGTTGCAGCCTCATAAATTGGTGAGCCCGGCCGAGGTGAACAGAGAGGGGAGCGCGTTATCGGCTCCCTCTTTTTGTATATGAACCACAACTAACGCCACAGAGACACAGAGACACAGAGGATGCACAGAGAACGGCAACATAAGGGGGAACAGCGCTCGCTTCAGCCAGCATTGGTTTCTTCTGTAGTTGCCGTTCAAAAAAAAGAAAAAGGGTTCTCTCTGTGTCTCTGTGCCTCTGTGGCGTTAGTTCGGATCTTGCCGAGCTTCGATGCCTAGAAGAAACGACCTTCATCGGATTCTTGTAATCGGCTCAGGCCCGATCGTAATCGGCCAGGGCGCGGAATTCGATTACTCCGGTACTCAGGCCGCGAAGGCGCTCAAGGAGGAGGGCTACGAGGTCATCCTCGTGAACTCGAATCCGGCGACGATCATGACGGACCCCGAGTTTGCGGACCGAACGTACATCGAGCCGGTGACGGCGGAATTCGTCGAGCTCGTCATCGAGAAGGAAAAGCCCGACGCATTGCTTCCGACGATGGGCGGGCAGACCGCCCTGAACGTCGCCATGCAGCTGCACGACTCGGGAGTCCTCGCGAAGTACGGTGTCCAGCTGATCGGTGCCGACGCGCGCGCGATACGAATGGCCGAGGACCGCGGGGAGTTCGCGGATGCGATGCGGCGCATCGGGCTCGCTGTTCCAGTCGGCGGGATCGCCACTACGTTCGACGAAGCGCTCGGCCTCGTCGACCTCGTCGACCTCGTCGGATTCCCGGCGATCATCCGCCCCGCGTTCACGCTCGGCGGTACCGGCGGAGGCATCGCCTACAACCGCGACGAATACGAGGGCATCGTCCGTCGCGGACTGGAGCTGTCACCGGTCAGCCAGGTGCTCATCGAGCGCAGCGTGATCGGATGGAAGGAGTTCGAGCTCGAGGTAATGCGCGACTGCGCCGACAACGTCGTCATCGTCTGCTCCATAGAGAACGTTGACCCGATGGGCGTGCACACGGGCGACTCGATCACCGTCGCGCCCGCGATGACACTCACTGATCGCGAGTACCAGAAGATGCGCGACGCGGCAGTCGCAGTGATCAGGGAGATCGGCGTAGAAGCGGGCGGGTGCAACATCCAGTTCGCAGTCAATCCTGACAACGGTGAGATGTTGGTGATCGAGATGAATCCGCGCGTGTCGCGGTCCTCGGCGCTGGCTTCGAAGGCGACCGGGTTCCCGATTGCGCGCATCGGCACCAAGCTCGCCGTCGGCTATCGCCTCGACGAGATCCCGAACGACATCACGAAGACGACTCCGGCCTCGTTTGAGCCGGTGCTCGATTATGTCGTCGTCAAGTGCCCGAGATTCGCGTTCGAGAAATTCACGGCTGCAAATCCCCAGCTCACGACGCAAATGAAGTCGGTGGGTGAATCGATGGCCATCGGCCGCACTTTCAAGGAAGCGCTGCAGAAGGGACTGCGGGCTCTCGAGACCGGACGACCAGGCTGGGCGACAGCGGCGAGGATTTCCGACGACCGTCTGACTGACGAGACGCTGGAATCGCTGCGCGGCGCCCTGAGGCAGCCGACGCCCGAGCGAATCTTCCAGATCAAACGCGGGCTCGAAGCGGGGCTCGGCGTCAATGAGCTCTACGAGCTGACCCGAATCGACCCGTGGTTTCTGGCGCAGATGCAGGAGCTCGTCGAGGCCGAGACCGATTACGCCAGTCTCGATGAGCCCGGCGCTGACGACGTCCGAAACATGAAGCGGATGGGATTCTCCGACAGGCAGCTCGCTGTTCTTCGCGCGTCCACCGAGAACGCCGTGCGTGCATGGCGCTGGCAGCTCGGCGTGAGGCCGGCCTACAAAATGGTGGACACGTGTGCCGGCGAGTTTCCTTCCGCGACTCCTTATCTCTACAGCAGCTATGACGAAGAGGACGAGGCGCCGCGCAGCGGACGGGGTTCAGTCGTCATCCTCGGCAGCGGACCTAACCGCATCGGGCAGGGA
>JALYJX010000361.1 GCA_030775065.1 Gemmatimonadota bacterium
GTATTGCGTAGTGGCAGTGGAGCAGCTCGAGACCGTGACTGAGCACTACTTCGTGCATGCGCACTGCGAGCGCCAGATCGTAAGGCGGATACTCGAAGAGCGGGTATCGCCCGACGTCCACCTCGTGAAAGAACACGTTCGGCAGATATGACGGCAGCCTGAACGGCTGACGATAGGTTATGAAATGGACCTCATGGCCGCGCCCCGAGAGAGCGATGCCGAGCTCGGTCGCGACAGCGCCCGAGCCGCCGTAAGTCGGATAGCAGGTGATGCCGATCTTCAAGTGACGTCCCCCTTCCCCGTCTTCCACCAACGTTCCACGATCGCGCCGCTCTCGGGGTCATCCGGATCGAGGCGCGTGACCCTGCCGACACCGAGCTGATTGCGAAACCATGTTCTCTGCCGCTTCGCAAACTGCCGAACCTCAATAATGATTCGCTCCCGGGCGGATGACAAACTTACGCTGCCTTCTGCAAGCTCTCGTACCACGCGGTAGCCGCTGGCTTTCCACGCAGGCGCGTCAGGGGGCACGTGCCCCATCAGGGACCGAACCTCGTCGACCCAGCCGGCATCGAGCATTGCATCAACGCGGCTCTCGATGCGCTGAGCGAGGCGCAAGCCGGGGTCGACCACGAGAAAGCTCGGCTCGAGGCGTGGCACCGTCGTGGTCCGACTGCTTGCCGATTGTTCCTGGAGATCGCTCAATCTGCGTCCGGTGAGCAACGCCGTCTCGATTGCTCGCGAGAGCTGAACGCGGCCGAGCTGCGCCTTGGCCGGGTCGAGAGTCCTGCACCATCTCCGAAGCTCGGCCAGAGGCAGCCGATCCATCGTGTTTTGCAGCGCGTGCCTGCGAGCTGCATCGAGCGGGGGCGCGTCGAACAGCGGCTCGAACAGAGCGCGCATGTAGAACCCCGTGCCGCCGGCAATCAGCGGCGCTCGCCGCTCGCCCACCGCTTCGGCAATCCACGCGCGCGCTTCGTTGGCCCACGCGGATGCAGAGTACCGCTCGGTGGGATCCACCACGTCGATACCCCGGTGCGGGACGGTGCGAATCTCGGCGGAGCCGGGCTTCGCTGTGCCGATGTCGAAGCCGCGATAGATCTGTCTGGAATCCGCGCTGATGATCGTCGCGCTGTATTCGAGCGCAAGTCCGAGTGCAATTTCCGATTTCCCCGCGGCTGTTGGGCCGCAGATGACACGGACGCTATCGCCGACCAAAGCGGCGGTCGAGCTCGTCCCACGTGAGCTGGACGATGGTCGATCTGCCGTGAACATCGTGCGCCGGCAGCTGAGTATCGCGCAACGAGGCGAAGAGTGAGCGCATCTCCGGTGTGGAAAGCTCCTCTCCCGCTTTGATTGCGGCCTTGCAAGCAACCGTAGCGGCAAGGTGCTCGTGTCGCGTGGCCGTTCCGGCGACTCGATCGCCAGTGAGCGCATCCAGCGTCTCGCGCAGACAGCGTTCCGCATCGAAGCGCGAGTGTGGCATCGGAACGCTGTTGACGATGAGCGTGTTGCCCCCGAAGCCCTCGACTTCGAAGCCAAGCTTCTCGAGGTAATCCCGATTTGCCTCGAAGGCATCGCCTTCAGCGGGCCCGAGATGCAGCGTGATAGGGAGCAGAAGACGCTGCGCCGGCGCAAGTCCAGTCTCCAGCGCTCTCATGAACTCCTCGTACAGAACGCGTTCATGCGCCGAATGTTGATCGATCAGAACGAGTCCCTCCGCATGCTCGAAAGCGATGTACGTCCGTCTGAACTGAAAGAGAGGCGGAATCTCCTGAGGAGATCGCTCGGGCAATTGCGTTTCATCGTCTTCGCCATCGGTCGCGCCAGAAAACAGTGGCTCGCGATCGACTTGTGCCGGTGAGAGAATCGAAACACCGTCGATCGAGGCGCTTCTGAAATCCATCCCGCTGCGGTTCGCCGCGAAGTAGCTGCCGCCAACCATTGCCGAGCTGTCGAAGGTGCCGAGTGCCCGGCGGACAGCTGCTTCAACCGCGCGCTCAAGCGGCCACCGGTCCCGGAATCGCACCTCTGCCTTTGCTGGATGCACGTTCACATCAACCGCATTCGCCGGGAGCCGAACGTCGAGAAAGAGTGACGGACGCAGTCCCGCTGAAATCGTGGAGCGGTATGCAGCCTCCGCGGCCCTCACTATCCCAACGTCGCGAATAGAGCGTCCGTTGACAGCGATGAACACACGCCGCGTCGTCGTGCCCACATCCGCCGGGCGCTCGACGAGACCGCTGACCTGAACGACGCCCGCGACATCCTCCACCTCGAGCAGACTTCCGGCGTATTTCCCGCCCCAGATTCCGCTTACTCGCGCGCGAAGGCTCGAAACCGGCGGAAGAGAAAGAACCTCCTTTCCGTCGTGCGAAAGCGAGAACCGAGCATCGGGGCGACTCAGCGCGACACTGTTCAGTGTTTCGGTGATGGCGCGCCACTCCGAGCGCGCGCTGCGCAGGAATTTTCGCCGCGCCGGAACATTGTAGAAGAGCTGCTCGACCTTTACCGTCGTGCCTTTTCGCCGAGCTGCATCACGCGTCGCGCTCACGACCCCTCCGCTCGTCTCGATCGACACGCCGTGTCCGTCGGCCTCGGAGGTCTCCATCGCGAAGCGAGATATCGACGCAATCGCAGGCAGCGCCTCTCCGCGAAATCCAAAGCTCGACACGCCGACGAGATCCGCTGCTGTTCTGATCTTCGACGTCCCGTGGCGGACCAGCGCGAGCGATGCATCCTCGCGGTCCATGCCGGAACCGTCGTCGCTCACGCGGATGAGCTTGTGACCTCCTTCCTCGATGGCGACATCCACCGTCGTCGCTCCTGCATCGAGCGCATTCTCCACGAGCTCCTTCACCACGGACGCAGGGCGCTCCACTACCTCACCCGCCGCGATCTGGTCGGCCACCGCGCCCGGCAGAACCTGAATCACCGGCAAATCGCTACCAATCCTTCCCGGCAGGCGGTGGTCGCGGCACGTTCTTTTTTTGCTGCTTGCCCTGAACGTCCTGCTCTTCCTGCTCTATCGCGTTCAGGATCTGCTCTGCGCGCTGCTCGTTCATGCCGGGAATGGCCCGCGGCGCCGGCCTCGATTCGGCGTTGGCCGCAGGCGTGGGCTGCGGAGTTGGCGCTTCTCCTCCCCCGCCACCGCCGCCCCCACCGCCTCCACTGCTCTTCTTCTTCCGAAGGGCCAGCTCGTAATTCCATTTTGAGTCGAGGTCGTCGGGACGCATGGTAAGAACGCGCTTGTAGACGGCAAGTGCACTATCGAGAGGCGTCGTGGCCGAATCGCCGGTCGCGGCCAATCCCACTCTAAGATGCACATATCCTTCATTGAAGCCCGCACGGTACTTCACGGCAGTGTCCGCTGACTCGGCTGCCCGATGGAGCAACGGCACGGCAGCGAGGATCGAATCGGGCTTCGGGATCAGCGCCGTCCCACGATTGTACAGCTCGATTGAAGCGCGGTCGCGCTTTGCCGGAAGCTGGCAACCGCCCAGAAAAAGAGCCGCCGAGGCTGCGGCAGTCATCGCGGGTGCAGCGAGCCGGCGCCGGCGAGGCTGTCGTGCACCGAGGAAAGTGTCGAGAAGAAGAAGCAGAAGCGCGGGAATGAGGAAAATCTGGAACTGCAGGCCGAGGTTTGCGCCGGTGGTGATCGAGCGCTGCTGGGTGCGGAGTGTCGAGAGCAGGCGCCGCACGGCCGCAGCACGATCGGCGTTCACCGCCTCGACGAACAGCCCGCGGCCAGCTTCTGCCGCCGCGCGCAGGATGTCCGGATTGTAGCGGGTCACTACGACCTGGCCGCTCTGATCGCGCTTCTGCGTTACCTGTCCGTTCTGCCGTACTGGAATGGTCGATCCTGCGGGCGTGCCGAATCCCACAGTGATTACCGTTGCACCGGATTCGGCGGCTTTCTTCGCAGCTTCGGTCACGGCCGATTCGTC
>JALYJX010000362.1 GCA_030775065.1 Gemmatimonadota bacterium
GCGTTTGGCGTGTTCGCGGTCAGTGCGCCGGGACGGCAGGGCTTGGACGGCCTGCTGGCCGCTTGGTGGTCCGAGCTGCAAGGGCTGAGAAACAAGGCGAGCGCGTCGGCAGCAACAGCTGAACTACCATAGACTTGCACTGCCTGGTTCATGCCAGTTATTGACGTCGCGCCGGCGCTCTGGAAGCGTGGAGACCACGATTATCCCATCTCTCTCGAGGACCTCGAGTTCCCACCGCACCAACTGCATGCACTTGGCGACCCCAGAATGCTCGACGGACGCTCCGTATCGATTGTTGGAACTCGACGCCCCACTGCCTACGGTCTGAGGGTCACGCGGGCGATAGCCGGCGAGCTCGCGCGTGGCGGCGCATGTATCGTCAGCGGAATGGCGAGGGGCATCGATGCAGCCGCGCATCGCGCCGCGCTGGAGGTAGACGGCCGCACGGTCGCCGTGATGGGAACTGGAATCGACGTGCCATATCCGGCTGGACACCGCGCACTGCACGAGGTCCTCGCGAGGCGCGCGCTAGTCGTTTCCGAGTACGGCAGCGGGGTGACCGCGCACAAAGGCGCCTTTCCCCGCAGGAACAGGATCATCGCTGCCCTCGCGCCGGTGACTATCGTGATCGAGGCAGGGCACATGAGCGGTGCCCTCAACACCGCGCGTCAGGCAGTTGAACTTGGCCGCGCCGTCGCTGCCGTCCCCGGGCCGATCGATTCGCCCGAGAGCAGCGGCGCGAATGAGCTGATAAGGGACGGCGCCATAGCGATCGCGTCGGTCGCGGACGCGCTCGCTCTCGCTGGTGTGAGCCCGCCTCCAAAAAAGCGGGACGCCGAGCTGACAGAAAAGGAGTCGCGTGTGTGGCAGGCACTATCGGGCGGCGGGCTGGACGCTGACGCTCTTGCTTCGCGATCGCGGCTGCCGGCCCGGGAATGTCTTGCCGCCGTAACTTCGCTCGAGCTTCTCGGGATGGTCGAATGCCTGCTCACAGGGGAAATACGGCGGAGATAAGGGGCTGACGGGGTATATTCAGCCGTGCTTCCAACACATCTCTACGTCCACGTTCCCTTCTGCGCACGGCGCTGCTCCTACTGCGATTTCTCGATCGCCGTGCGCCGCACCGTGCCGGTCTCTGATTATCTGGGCGGAATTCAACGAGAGCTGGTGGCACTCATCGGGCCGGCCGGCGCAACGTCTTCGTCCTGGAACCTGAGCACGGTCTATCTCGGAGGTGGAACACCGTCGAGCCTTGGAGCCGCAGGTGTGCGCCAGATGCTCGCGACGATTGCGTCGTTCGCGCAGATCGCGCCCGGTGCAGAAGTCACGATCGAGGCCAATCCGGAGGACGTGACACCCGAGGCTGCCGACGCCTGGGCTGCGGCGGGAGTCAATCGCCTCTCGCTCGGCGCTCAGACCTTCGACGACGCAGTTCTGACGTGGATGCATCGCACGCACGACGCCAGCAGGATCGGCCACGCGGTTAGATACGCGCGTTCCGCGGGGATCGTGAACATTTCCCTCGACCTGATCTTTGCGCTGCCGCCCGAGATTCCGCGAACGTGGACGCGCGATCTCGACGAGACTCTGGCCTTGTCGCCGCAGCACGTGTCGCTCTACGGTCTGACCGTCGAGCCGGCAACACCCCTGCAACGGTGGGTAAGTGCGGGGCGGGTGTCATCCGCCGGCGAGGACAGGTACGCGGATGAGTTCCTCGAAGCGCACCAGCGAATGACAGGTGCAGGGTTTGTACACTACGAAGTCTCCAACTTCGCGAAACCGGGCCGGGAGTCGCGGCACAACTCCGCCTACTGGACTGGCGCGCCGTACGTCGGAATTGGTCCAGCCGCCCACAGCTTCGACGGCGAGCGCCGACGGTGGAACGTCAAGCCGTACGCGCAGTGGCTCGCTGCACTTGGCCGGGCAGAATCCGTCGTCGAAGGGCACGAGCTCATCGATGCGGAGAGCGCGAAATCGGAGCGCATTTATCTCGGACTTCGCACCCAGGCGGGCTACCGAGCCGGCGCTTCCGATCGCGCCGCCGCGGAGAGTTGGGCGCGCGCCGGCTGGGCGGTGATGGACGGTGATCTCGTGCGTCTAAATGCCGAGGGGTGGTTGCGGCTGGACAGCCTCGCCGCCGGGTTGACAGGACTTTGAGGCGATTCTTACGTTGAAACTCATGGCTTATCCCGAGCTGAGCGAGCGCGAGAGACGGGTGCTCGAAGCCGTCATCCAGTCGTATGTGGAGACCGCTCAGCCCGCCGGCTCGCACGCCATTGCCCGTCGCTTCGGCCTCGGCGTGTCGGCGGCGACGATCCGAAACACGATGAGCGACCTCGAGTTCAAGGGAATGCTCTATCATCCGCACACGTCGGCCGGTCGCGTTCCGACTGACGTTGCGTACCGCGTGTACGTCGACTCTCTCATTCGTCTGCAGCCCATGAAGAAGCGGGAGCACGACAGGCTCACCGCCGAGATTGCGTCGGGCGGATCCGCCGTCGAAGCGATACTGCGGCGCGCTGCGCAGAGTCTGGGGGTGATCACGCAGGAGCTCGGGATCGCGCTCGGACCGCGGCTGGACAACAGCGTGCTCGAGCGTCTCGATCTTGTGCGTTTGTCGTCGGAGCGGATTCTCGTCGCTATCACGCTCACCGGCGGCGCTGTGAGAACGATTTTCGTCGAAGCAAAAGGCGAGGTTGCCGACGCCGCGCTCGCGGAGGTGACTGCCGTGCTGAACGAGCGCCTTGCCGGATCGACGCTGCGTCAGATCAGAGCGAGCCTCGGCGCCCGCCTCCGCGACAGCAGTCCAAGCGACGACGCGGCAGAGTTGTTGAATGTATTCATCGAAGAAGGCGATCAGCTTTTCGATGTCGCGATGCAGCGGCCCGAGGATGTAATGCTTGGACACGCTTCAGTGCTCGCTGAGCAGCCGGAGTTCGCGAGCGTCAACAGCATGAAAAAGCTCGTCGCGCTGACGGAGACACGTGAGGATCTCGCTGACCTTCTCAGAAAGCGCAGCGATGTAGGCGGGATAACGATCAGCATCGGCTCCGAGCACAACGATCCCCGGCTCGAGAATTTCACGGTCGTCACCGCGCAGTACCACGCCGCCGGGTTGAGCGGCGTCATCGGCGTTATCGGACCCACTCGCATGCCTTACGAGAAGGTCATCTCGCTGGTCACGCACACATCGAAGCTGATTACAGAGCTACTGGAGTAGCTGAAGACATATGGCTGAGTTCTACCAGATTCTCGGCGTCCCCCGCGACGCGACCGAAGACGAGATAAAGCGCGCCTATCGAAAGCTGGCGATGACTTATCACCCGGACCGGAACAACGGCTCGCGGGAGGCCGAGGACAAGTTCAAGGAGATCACCGAAGCCTACGACGTGCTTCGCGATCCCAACAAGCGTACGACATACGACCGCTTTGGTGAAGCGGGGCTCCGCGGCGGCGCGGGCGGGTTCCATCACGTCGATCTGTCGGAAGCGCTCAACATCTTCATGCGTGACCTCGGCGGATTTGCCGGGTTCGGCGATCTGTTCGGCGGCGGCGGCGGATCGACGGGTCCGCGGACGGGATCAGACATTCGGATCACGCTTCCGCTGCGACTCGCCGAGGTTGCGACGGGCATCGAGCGAACAGTCACCGCGAAGCTTCTCATGACGTGCGATCGCTGCGAAGGAAAGGGTGCGGAGCCCGGCACCGAAGTGCTCCGCTGCACCACCTGCGCGGGCTCCGGCGAAGTGCGCCGCGCACAGCGCTCATTCTTCGGGCAGGTGATCAGCGTCACTCCATGCCCGACGTGTGCGGGTGAAGGCACCGTGATCGCTTCGCCCTGCAGGAAATGCCGCGGCGAGGGTCGGGTGAGGCAGGAAGAGAAGATCACCATCAAGGTGCCCGCAGGAGTCGCGACCGGACAGTACATGAC
>JALYJX010000363.1 GCA_030775065.1 Gemmatimonadota bacterium
ACGCGGAAGTGGCCGGAAGAAGGGTTCACGCGGAACTGGCCCGCGCTGATCGAGATGGATGAGGAGACAAAGTCGCGCGTGGATGAGCTGTGGCCGCGGCTGGGCCTTCACGGATGACCGCGGTGAGGGAGGGGCAGACTTTCGACGGCCGCTCTCTGCTCGTTCGGTACGTGAATTTCGTGAAGCTGCCGCACACCGTGTTCGCGCTGCCGTTCGCGCTGGTCGGCGCGACGCTGGCCAGCTATCGGGCTCCGGTGTCATGGACATCGTTAGGGTGGATCGTGCTCGCGTTCACGGCGGTGCGCTTTGCGGCCATGGGATTCAACCGGATCGTGGACCGCGACATCGACGCCCGGAACCCCCGGACGGCCAACCGGGAGCTGCCTCGCGGCGCGCTCTCGCTACGCCAGGCCGTCGTCGCCGTGGTGGTGATGTCGGCGGTATTCGTCTTCGCGGCCTGGCAGCTCAATGCCGTCTGCGGGTGGCTGTCACCAGTCGCGTTAGGCTGGGTGCTCTTCTACAGCTACACGAAGCGGTTCACGCGTCTGTGTCACATCGTCCTTTGTATTGGTCTCTCGATTGCGCCGGTGGGCGGATACCTCGCCGTGACGGGGCAGTGGAGCGATCCGTGGTGGATGCTCGTGCTGCTCGCAGCCGCCGTCGCGACGTGGGTTGGCGGCTTCGACATTCTCTACGCTCTTCAGGACATCGACTTCGATTGCGCGCAGGGACTTCACTCACTGCCGGCCTCCCTCGGCGAGCGAAACGCGCTGAACGTCGCTCGATTCCTGCACGTCTGCACGGTGCTGGCGCTGGCGGGAGTCGGCATCGCAGTTGGCGCGCACTGGATCTATGCAGCCGGAGTGCTCGTCGCGACTGTGCTCCTTCTATATGAGCATTCTCTTGTGAAGCCCGGCGACCTCCGTCGGCTCGACGCCGCGTTCTTCACGATGAATGGAGTGATAAGCATCCTGTTCTTTGCGTTTGTGCTCACGGAGCGGTTGCAGTCGTGAGCCCGCGAGCAAAGACCGGCATTACGAAGCGCTCAGCTCCGGCAGCCACTCCGCCGATTGTCTTCGCTATTACGGGCGCGTCGGGGGCTCCATACGGCGTTCGCCTTCTGCAGCAGCTCGTTGCGGCGTCGCGTCCGGTGTCGCTGATAGTCTCGGCGCATGGATTCCGACTGCTCGAGACCGAAACCGACATCAAATCGCTCGAGGATCTGCGCAGCGCCGTGGGGCCTCACGGGTGGGATGACTTTGTGACGACCTACACCGACGCCGACCGCGGCGCGCCCCCAGCGTCGGGCTCGGCGTTGAGCGCAGGGATGGTGATCTGTCCCTGTTCGATGGGGACACTATCGGCGATCAGCACCGGCGCCTCACGCTCACTGGTCGAGCGTGCAGCCGACGTCGCGCTGAAGGAACGGAGAAAGCTGGTGCTCGTTCCGAGGGAAACGCCGCTCAGCGCGATTCACCTCGAGAACATGCTGCGGCTGACGCGCGCAGGCGCCATTGTGTTGCCAGCGGCGCCCGCGTTTTATCACCGCCCCGAGAGCATCAGCGATCTCGTGGATTTTGTCGTGGCGCGAGTGCTCGACCAGCTCGGTGTCGAGCATAAGCTCGGGAAACGCTGGGACGGAAAAACAGCCAGCTAGTTCCTTTTGGTGACGGAGGTCAATCGGGCGGCGTCGTCTGCTCGATGAGCGCCTGGAATCGCGGATGACCGCGGACGTTTGCAAGGTCGCCATCGCTCAGGAACCAGTCGCGGTGGTGGAAGCCGAGCTCGATAGCACGCTCGAGATGGTCTATCGCGAGCTCCACCCGACCGCCGACCGCGTGAAAGCATCCGAGGTTGTACAGCATCACGGGGTGGCTCGGGTCCAGCTGTAACGCGCGCTCCGCCCATTCCTGAGCCTTCTGGATTTCACCCAGATGCTCGAGGCTGATCGCGCCGAGGTACAGTGCCCGAGAATCGCCCGGGTTCAGTGACAGCGCGCGCTCCGCCGCGTCGACCATTCGCCGGGCCGCGTCGTCCGCCTTGTCGCGCTGACCGACTGAGAGATAGGCGGCGGACGCGAACGACAAAGCCTGGTAGTCGTCCGGCCGGAGAACGACCGCCCGTTCATACATGTCGACCGCGAGCTCGGGCTTTCCTTCCGCTTGAAGACTACGGCCGTAGTAGTACGGAGCTTCATACAACGTTGGATCGAGGCGGATTGCTTCCTCGAATTCCGCTTTAGCTTCTGCGAAGTGGCGCTGATGAGACAGCGTCAGACCGCGCGACGCATGCGCTTCCGCTGAGTTGGGGTCGAGCTCCAACGCCCGTCTGCTTGCGGCATCGGCCTGCGCGAGCGCCTCCTCACCCCCGCCGTGATATCCCGCACGGAACGCAGAGCAATCGGCAAGGCCCGCGTAGGCCAGAGCGTAGTTTGGATCCAGCGCGATTGCGCGGCGATACATGTCCTCCGCTGCGTCCAGCGTCTCGGGCCGGCGCTGGTGAAACAGCTGCCGTCCTCTCAAATAGTATTCGTACGCCCGAACGCTCTGCGTCGGGATCTTCCTGATAGCGGCTTCTTCCTTCTCGGTCAGAACCAGCTTCAGCGCATTTACGATGTTGGTTGCGATTTCGTCCTGAATCGCGAACACATCAGCTAGCTCGCGGTCGTACCGCTCGGCCCAGAGGTGGTACCGCGTCGCAACGTCTATGAGCTGCGCCGTTATTCGCAGCCTGTTGCCCGCCTTGCGGACACTCCCTTCGAGCACCGTACGCACATTCAGCTTGCGCCCGATTTCTGCGGCGTCCTCAGTCCGCTTCTTGAAGGCGAACGCGGAGCTGCGCGAGACGACGTCGAGCGCCCGGACCTTCGTGAGAGCATTGATGATCTCCTCCGCGATTCCGTCCGCGAAGAATTCATTCTCCGGGTCGGCGCTCATGTTCGCGAACGGCAGAACGGCTATCGACGGCCGGCCTCCTTCGCTGGCTGCACTGACTTCGGCCGCGCCGGCCGCTTCAGTCAGTGCTCGCGTGAAATCACCGGCCGACTTGAATCGCCCCATCGTTTCGAGCGACAACGCCTTCATCAAGGCGGCGGAAATGCCGGAAGGAACTTCCGGTGACCGCGATGAGAGATCCGGCGGCTTCTCCGTGAATCGCTTCGCGATCACACCCTGGGAAGAGGTACCGGTAAATGGCGGAGTACCGGCCAGCATCTCGTAGACGGTGCATGCCAGGCTGTATTGATCGCTGTTGCCGTCGAGCTGAGTCTCACCGCTCGCCTGCTCGGGGCTCAGATACGCCGGCGTGCCTACCGCAATTCCGGTTTTGGTCAGCGACTCGCCGCCCGCAACCGTAATTGCCTTGGCAATGCCGAAGTCGAGTATGAGCGGCTCGCCGTCGCAGAGGATGATGTTCTCCGGCTTGATGTCGCGATGCACGACGCCGTGGCGATGCGCAAAGTCGAGCGCCGCGGCAACGCGGCCGGCGATCCTCACAGTTTCGCCGAGCGGAATTTTCTTCTCGCGATTCAGCCGGTCGCGCAGCGTCTCGCCCTCGACGAGCGGCATCACATAGTACACGACGCCGTTGTGCTCGCCCGAGTCGTGAACCGGAACGATGTTGGGATGGCTCAAGCCGGCAGCTGTCGCTATCTCATGCAGGAATCGCGCGGTGCCAAGTGAAGCAGCGATTTCGCGGTCGAGCACCTTTACGGCAACGCGGCGATTGTGCCTGCGATCGTAGGCACGATACACAGTCGCCATTCCGCCGCGGCCGATTTCGCGCTCAAGACGATAGCGGCCGGAAAGATGCGTAACAGTTACTCGTGAATGCGGTGAACGGTCAAGATGTCACGCATGCTCGACCGGCGCGAGAGTGTTCGCGGTCCGGGCGGCTAGGCG
>JALYJX010000364.1:0-3180 GCA_030775065.1 Gemmatimonadota bacterium
CGCGACGGATAGAAGTAGGTGATCGAAGCCACGCGAGCTTCGGCACGTCGGAATCGGCCGCCAGCGACCATCCAGCACTCGCTGTTAATCACGCGCGTACGAGAAACCGCGCGGGCCAGCGGCTACCCCTTTACGACGACCTTGACAAAATCGGCCTCATAGAAGCTGCAAGCGAATCATGAATCACAGTAGCGAGCGAAGCGAGCTTCATTGAATCGCTTGTCAGCCTCAGCGCGTGTTAGGATGCGAGATTGCAGACGTTACTTTCCTCGCCACTCTGTGAGGCGATCATTCCTCACGCTCTTCAACAGTTTGAAGCCGCGAGCAACGTTCAGTCGATTCGCCTGCGCATCCGTTTTGTAAATGTGACGAAAGAGACCTTCTAACTCCCGAATCTCCTCGTCGCGAATGTTGTCCCACACTTGGAATGCAGAGAAGTGCGTCCAGAGATCCGGCTTCTTTTGGCGATGCTTTCTTAGTCGACCCTTAATTCCGCCGCGCCGACCCGCAGCAGCCATCCCTACGTAGACAACATTGTAATGAACGTTCCCAGCTCGGCGTCGCCGCTGATACAGGACGTAGATCCCCCTGAGCTCACGGGGAAAATCGTCAACCTCGTCAATGCTTCGAAGCTCGGTATAGCGTCTTATTAGGCGAAGCGGGCTCTGAGGCATGGTGCGTGGCGAGACGAAGTAAGCATCCTAACGCCGAACATAAGCTGCGAACGGATCAAGGAAGAGCGCCACACGAGCGCGGCGCCAATCAATAACCCGCTGGACGGCGCCAGGCAACGTTAGACCGGGCAGGCGGTTCGCCTTGCACTGTGAATCCGTGCGGCGATCTCACGAGGCGGCCGGTCAGGTCCTTCACCCGACGCTGGCTTGCGCTCCAGGAGCCACTCGAGAGCGACATCAAACCCCTCGAGCGGGAAGGATACGTCCTTACTGCCGCCGGTGTACGGATAATATCTGAAAAGAAGGCGCTTGCCCGAGACGAGCGCTCTTAGGCCAGCTCCGATCGCCTGTTCTTGGCCGTGCCAGAGGACGAAGTTCACCCACTTGGGCTCCGACTGGATCAAGGGTTGAGGAAGTAGCGGCGAAATCCTTACGTCCGCGGCCAAGTCGTAGGGAGGGGCGGAATCAATGCGATAGATCGGAGGACGGTTGTGAGCCATCACGTCGGGGATGGCATCCGGTATCCGGAATCGTGCCCAAACGCGCCCGCGTGCGATTCGATAGACGACAAATTCATAACCCTCCGCGGTTTTCGTGCTCACGGAACGCACGGAATCGTCTGTTATGGCATCGACGTACTCGCGGCGGACCCAAGACGCTTGGCCACCCGCGGGACTTGGGATTGCACTGAGAGCGATGATGTTGACGAGCGCGACAACTCGAAACCTTTTCATTGTCTTGTCCTCACGGGCGATCTAACGCCCGAGTTCAGCTGGGGGCGAGCCAAGCACAGCGCATCCGCACATCGCCGTCTGCTGCAACGCACGTTAGCCAGCGGTGCATCACAGCCAAGGCGGATGATGTAACACAACTGCCTTTGGGTACTTCATCACATGCTTAGCCGCCGCTCGCGATGCGCGGGAATTTAGTTCCCGTGGCCGATGCAAGTGACGCTTGAGTTCGGCCATCGACGTGATGGGTGAGCTAGGACCGTGGAGGAAGTACAGCGGCAGGCACCGCCGCATCTCTGCGGGCCCCAAGAAGAACACATGGCCGTTCATGTATCCGTCGAGGTACGCGGCATGCTCGAAACGGCGCGCACGAAGGGCCGCTTTGCGCTGATCCTCATAGCTGAGCACCGTATCACGGGAGTTACACACGTGCGAGTAGAACCCGGAGCTGCGGAGGGTTAGGATGCGCTCCAAAGCGTGGTGAAGGCCATCTTGGTAGAACAGGCTGTAGAGCACGTCCGGGTACCGGCGCGCATCGATATCAGCAGTGGCGCTGTGCGCGCGCCGAAGCTTGGAAAGCATTGGTACGACGCCGTCGTACGCGGAATCCGGGAGCATCACGCCTGCGTCCACCAGGCGGCTCTTCAGCTTGGCGACAAAGTGAGTCGCGTCAGTATAGATAGGGTGGAGCCCGTGAGCGCGAAATCGATCATCGCTATCGCTGTCAAGTGTGACGATGTAGCTCTGTGGCCTGAGTCCTCCCATCTCACGCGACAAAAGATCGTGAAGTCGCACGAAGTCATCGTCGCGAAACGAGAAACCGACGTACAGAACAGTCTTGGTCGCGAGCATCATCCGCAGGTTACTGCCAGCGAGGCCTGTACTGAGCCGCTCGTAACAGGCGTCGTAGTCTGCTCGCGTAGCAACTAGCGACCCATAGCTGCTTGCAGAGCCGTGGATCTTAAAGACTTTGCGGCCGGGGACGTCCCAGAAAGCGAAGTCCTCACCTGTAATAAACGGAGTCGCTCCGCACTCTTGCTCGAAGAACTCGTCCCAGTTCGTGGTCACGATCAGTTCAAACGGGTAGATCGTGGCGAGTTCACGGTGAAAACGCGTCGCCCTGAAATGCACCTCGGTAAAGGACCGGATGTAGGAGAAACGGTCCCAGATTCGGCGCAGGAGGAGGCGGCGGCCGTTTGGCTGGTCAACGAACGAAGTCATGAGATCCGGAAACGGCCCTGCAGCTGCGGGATCGATCCCCAACTCCTCGCAGATGCTCTCGTAGAACGTCTGCGGTAGGACTAGATGGCTCTCCGTGCTGACGCCGGCGCCTGCGAACAACACGACGTTTCGTGCCTGGCATGCCGCGAGGAGAGCGTCAGGAAGGTCAAAGGGCGCCGCCAGACGACAGATGGAGCATGTGCAAGCTACGTCGTCGCTGTGTACGTCTGCATTCACGCGTATTCCAGGTGTCTGGGTAACGCCTCAAGCTAAGCTGCAAGCGAATCATATAATTGCGAGCGAAGCGAGCACACAATAGATCGCTTGTCAGCTTCAGCGTGTATTAAGTGGCGTGTGGCGATCTATGCCGTAGTAAACTCAGGCGAACTTGCCAAGCTCGAAAGAATGTATCTGGAATTTTCGGCCAGACGTTGAGCAAGCATTGGCCAATTACTGTGACGGCTCGGACTGACGCCGATAAATAATGCTGGGACCCATCGGTCGCCAACCTTGATCAGCGGCTGAGTAACGGGAGCTGTTCCACTCTTCCGTTT
>JALYJX010000364.1:3190-3887 GCA_030775065.1 Gemmatimonadota bacterium
GAATCACAAAGATCGAGGAAATTTGAGAAGTGCGGCAGATCACATTCAACCATTTCGAGGAACAGCTTCTTGGACTGAGCGTCGGCTGATGCGCCACGCGTGAATTTGCCAAACGAGAAGGTCGCCCTAGACGAGAGATCCAGGTGCGCATACCCCGAGGTGCTATCGACCCCCGCTTTCGCTAAGCCGCCCATCCAGCCTTCAAACCATGGATGGTGTCGCTTGGATCTAAAATACTCCGTAAGGCGTTTCGCTAGATCGGTTCCTCGCATGGCTTCAACTGGCCATAGACGGTCACGATCAAACTCACCAGCCGATGGGTTCACCCCGACAGTTACAACTGCCGCGTCGCTAATTGGTCCGAAAAAAGGAATTGGCTGCGTGACGTGAGCGGGACGATACAGTGAAGCGAAGCGTGAATCAGTCTCAACAACATGAGCCATTAACTGGTTCAACCGAACGAGCAGAGGGGAACTAATCTCCGTCACAGTAAATTGAATTCTCCATTCGCCACCTAACGCCTTCAGTTAGTTGGTATGAAGTGGCTGGACCTCCACGGCGACGTGGTGGCAACTTCGCCCCACAAACATGGACGTGCTCATCGTCTTTCGACGAGGCACAACTAACCGGGAGGCCAGCCGATGGATACGATAGGACTGGATCTGCACAAGCGCGAGAGCCAGCTGTGCATTCTCGC
>JALYJX010000365.1 GCA_030775065.1 Gemmatimonadota bacterium
AGCGGTATGCACCGTCCTCCTTCGGAAGCCGCGCGAAGGAGCAGAAGACGCACGTCTTCCTGAGGTAGCAGACGTTGGTCGGGTTGATGTGCTGATTGGCGGCAAACGTCACGACGTCGCCGTGACGTCGCGCATTCACATGCGAAGCAAGTGCGCCGAGCCCGAGGAGATCGGGAGAGCGAAACATGACTCCGGCGTCGTCGTCATTGAGCCGCGCGCCCGCGAGGACCTTCTCGCCAACCGTGCGAAGCGGCGCGTCCGAAACACGGGACAGATCGAATTCCGGCGAGCGCAGCATCGTCTACTCGACGAATCGCTTCACGGCGAGCGTTGTATTGTGCCCGCCGAAGCCGAAGCTGTTGCTGAGGACTCCAGTGACGTCGCGATTGATAGCCTTGTTGGGCGTATAATCGAGATCGCACTCGGGGTCGGGGGTCTCGTAATTGATCGTTGGAGGAATGACGCCCTCGCCTACCACCAGCGTGCTGATGATGAACTCGATTGCTCCAGCCGCTCCAAGCATGTGACCGGTCGCTCCCTTGGTGGAGCTGATGCTCACGGTCTTCGCAGCATCACCGAACACCGCCTTGATGGCGGCAGTCTCGTTCATGTCGTTGGCTGGCGTTGACGTTCCGTGGGCGTTGATGTACTGGACGTCTTCCGCGACAAATCCCGCATCCTTCATCGCGCGCTTCATGGCGCGCTGAGCGCCCTCGCCGTGTGGAGCCGGGGCGGTCAGATGGTATGCATCTCCCGTCGCCCCGTACCCGGCGACCTCGGCATAGATCTTTGCGCCACGCGCGCGCGCGTGCTCGAGCTCTTCCAGGATCACGATCCCCGAGCCTTCACCCATCACGAAGCCGTCGCGCGTCGCGTCGAAAGGACGCGAAGCTGTCTCGGGTGACTCGTTCCGCTCCGAAAGCGCCTTCATGTTCGCGAATCCGCCGATCGCCATTGGCGTCACCGTCGCTTCCGCCCCTCCGGTGATCATCACGTCGGCGTCGCCGTACTGGATGGTGCGGTAGGCATCACCAATTGC
This sequence comes from Gemmatimonadota bacterium, assembly GCA_030775065.1. Lineage (GTDB taxonomy): Bacteria > Gemmatimonadota > Gemmatimonadetes > Gemmatimonadales > Gemmatimonadaceae > UBA4720. The sequence continues at coordinate 1,040 of JALYJX010000365.1, forward strand.
GTGAGCGCTCGTCGCGCAAGCTGATACGGTAGCGTAGTTTGGCCCCTTGGCGTTGAACTGCATCGACACGATGCCGGCGGCGATGTCGGATATGAACATCGGGATGAAGAAGGGAGAGATCTTTCCCGGTCCGCGCTGCCGGTAGACGTCGTGCTGCTCCTCGAAAATCTTGAGACCGCCGATGCCGCTGCCGACTATCACGCCGATTCGATCAGGGTCCATTCCATTCTGCTCGGCGAGGCCGGCATGCCGCATCGCATGATAGGCAGCACCGACTGCATACTGAGTGAACTGGTCGGCGCGCTTGGCCTCCTTCCGATCCATGAACTCGAGGGGATCGAATCCATTCACCTCACAGGCAAAGCGAACCGGAAAACCGGATGCGTCGAAGTGGGTGATAGGCGCGGCGCCTGACTTTCCATCCAGCAGGGCCTGCCAAGTCGTCGCCACGTCGTTACCAACGGGCGTAATCGCTCCCATGCCGGTGACGACGACCCTTCGCTTCATTACGCGGGAACTTTCGTATTCAGATAGCCCAGGGCGTCGCCGACGGTGCGCAGCTTCTCTGCATCTTCGTCAGGAATGTCGATGTTGAACTCCTTCTCGAATTCCATGACGAGCTCGACGATGTCGAGACTGTCCGCCCCAAGGTCTTCGATGAAGCTGGCTTCATTCGTGAGCTTTTCGCGCTCGACGCCGAGCTCCTTCTCGATGATGTCCTTGACCTTCTCAGAGTTGTCGGCCATCTCAAATTCCTCTTCGTGGTGGGTTGGGTCAGAAATATATCCAACTGACGTACTGACAGAAAGTTACGCCGCAGCGTTAGAGCGTCTTCTACGTCACCATTCCGCCGTCGACAACGAGCACCTGACCGGTGATGTACGACGCATAATCAGATGAAAGAAACGCAACTGCCTGAGCCACGTCATCGGTTGATCCGAGACGGCCGAGCGGGATAGCGTCAATCAGGCCTTTACGGGCTTCCGCCGTCATCGCGTCCGTCATCTCGGTCTCGATGAAGCCCGGCGCTATGGCATTCACCAGAATGTTCCTCGATGCCAGCTCCTTCGCGACTGTTTTCGTCAAACCGATCAGCCCCGCCTTGCTCGCCGCGTAGTTTGCCTGGCCCTTGTTGCCGATGATCCCGACGACGCTCGAGATGTTTATGATCCTTCCCCACCGGCGCTTCATCATGCCTTTGCTCGCTGCGCGTATCGTCGCAAACGCCCCGCGAAGGTTTGCATCGAGTACCGCGTCCCAGTCGTCGTCTTTCAGACGCATCACAATGTTGTCCCGCGTCAACCCGGCGTTGTTGACGAGGATGTCCAATGAGCCGAACGCCGCTTCAGTGTCCGCAACGAGTTGTGCCACCGCAGCCGAGTCGCTGACATCGCACGCGAAGCCCAGCGCTCCGCCGCCCAGCTCGGCCGCAACGGCGTCGGCCTTCTCCTTGTCCCGTCCAACTACTGCCAAGCGGGCGCCGCACTCACCGAGCGTCGTCGCGATCGCACGCCCGATTCCGCGCGTGCTGCCAGTAACGAGCGCGACTCTGTTCGAGAGATCGATCTGCATCACGCCACCTTGCTCAGAAGCTTCTCGACTTCAGCCGGAGTGCCGCACGCAACTCCCCGCGCACCGGGAACGATTCGCGTCAGTAATCCCGTCAACACTGCTCCCGGGCCTCCACGAAGATCGGATCAGGGAAGCGAGACGCGATGTTGGTAATCTCGCCGGCCCATCGCACGGGCGAAGTGAGCTGCGTTGCGAGAAGCTCGCGCGCGTCGGCGGAGCTGCGCGACTCCCGCTCGGTCACGTTCGAAAAAACGGGGAACGCAGGCTCCGCGAAGGGTGTCGATGCCAGCGCCTGACGAAGACCGTCCTCGGCAGGCTTCATCAATGGCGAATGAAACGCACCGCTCACGGGAAGACGGACGGCGCGCTTCGCACCTGCCTCTTTTGCCAGCGCCATTACCCGCTCTACTCCACTTACTTCGCCGGACACCACGATCTGCTCCTCGGTATTGTAGTTCGCGGGAACCACGACTCCCGAATTGCGGCTTGCCTGCTCGCAAAGTGACTCGATGGTCTGCTCGAGCTTGCCGAGAACAGCGGCCATCGCGCCGGGGCGGTTGAGCCCCTCCTCGTACATGAGCTGCCCACGCCGGCGCACCAGTCTCACCGCATCCGCGAGCGTGGTCGCATCGGCAGCGTGGTAGGCCGTGTGCTCCCCGAGCGAGTGGCCCGCAGCAGCGCAGACCGTATTCCCGATGCGATTCCGAACGACTCTCCACGCTGCGGCTCCGTGTGCAAGCAGCGCCGGCTGCGCGTTGTGCGTGAGCGTCAGCTCCTCGGCGGGGCCCTCGAAGCAGAGCTTGCTGAGCGAGAACCCCAGAGCCTCGTCAACCTCCTCGAAAACCTGGCGGGCCTCCGGAAACTCCTCGGCGAGATCCTTACCCATGCCGGGCTTTTGCGAACCCTGGCCGGGAAACAGCAGGACGACGTCCACTCGCTAGAAGCGGATTATCATCGACGCCCAGGTGAAGCCGGCGCCGAAAGCGACCAGAAGGACGGTGCTTCCTTCGTGAATCTGGCCGCGCTCGATTGCCTCGTCGATTGCGATTGGAATCGATGCCGACGAAGTGTTGCCGAAACGGTCGACATTGACGTAGACCTTTTCCATGGGAATGCCGGAGTGTTTGGCAGTCGCTTCGATGATGCGGACGTTGGCCTGATGCGGAATGAGAAGGTCGATATCATCGCCAGTGAGCCTGGCGGCATCGAGCGCGCGATCTGCTGCATCCGACATCGATCTGACGGCGTGCTTGAACACTTCGCGGCCCGC
>JALYJX010000366.1 GCA_030775065.1 Gemmatimonadota bacterium
TACCTGAACAGCTCACGAATTGCCTGGATGCACGCGGGCTCGGAATCGTGAGCGAAATGCGCAACGCCCGAAAGCTCGGAATGCGTGGTCGCGCCGCCAAGGCGCTCCATCGTCACGTCCTCGTGCGTCACCGTCTTCACGACGTTCGGGCCGGTCACGAACATGTAGGAGCTGCCGCGCACCATGACGATGAAGTCGGTCATCGCGGGCGAATAGACGGCACCGCCGGCGCACGGCCCCATGATCACGCTGATCTGCGGCACGACGCCCGAGGCCAGCACGTTGCGCTGGAACACGTCGGCATAGCCGGCGAGGCTGGCGACGCCTTCCTGGATTCGGGCGCCGCCGGAATCGTTGAGGCCGATGACGGGCGCGCCGTTGCGCATTGCAAGGTCCATGATCTTGCAGATCTTTTCAGCGAACGCCTCGGAGAGCGATCCTCCGAACACCGTAAAGTCCTGCGAGAAGACGTAGACGACCCGGCCGTCGATGCGTCCATGTCCCGTGATGACGCCGTCCCCGTAGTAGCGCTGCTTCTCGAGCCCGAAGTCGTGCGAGCGGTGGACGACGAAGCGGTCGAGCTCGACGAACGAGCCTTCGTCGAGGAGGAGGTCCAGCCTCTCGCGAGCGGAGAGCTTGCCCTTCTCGTGTTGAGCTTTGAGGCGTGCCTCGCCGCCGCCCTGCTCCGACTCTGCGCGCCGGCGCTCGAGGAGAGAGAGCTTGTCCCGCATAGTCATAGGCGGGAGAAGCTAACGCTGGATGGTTGGGGCATCTACCCTGGCGCGACTCCTGCTTCTGACTGTTCGAGGAAGAATCGGATTCACGCCGCGAGTTTATGGTGATGCGATCGGAGGCGTTGGCGTGACTCTTCCGGCTTATGTCGCATCCGCCGGTCCTTACGATCCCTGCGGCCCACCTCGGACGCGGAGTCGATCCGGAAAGAAGGTACCGTCTGCTCGAACGCGTGCGGCATCGCTTGAGAACGTTACGGTACAGCCTACGAACCGAGCGAGCGTACCTCGATTGGATCCGCCGCTTCATTCTCTATCACGGGCGGCGGCACCCAAGCGGCATGGGTGAGCGCGAGATCGCGACCTTCCTGACGCATCTCGCAGTCGAGAAGCACGTGAGCGCCTCGACCCAGAACCAGGCATTGCACGCAATCCTCTTCATGTATCGCCACGTCCTTGCGCAGACGGTCGGATTCGTATCTGACATAGCGCCGGCGAAGCGGGGGCGCCGTCTTCCCATAGTATTGTCGTCCGGTGAAGTTCGCGCGATCCTCTCGCGTCTGCGCGGTGTGCACCGGTTATGTGCCACCCTGATGTACGGGAGTGGCCTGCGAGTGTCGGAGTGCATTGCGCTCCGGGTGAAGGACATCGACTTCGATCGCAACGAAATCACCGTTCGCGCGGGCAAGGGCGACAAGGATCGCCGCGTGCCCTTGCCTCGAACCGCTATCCCGGCTCTGCGCGTGCATCTCGAGCGCGTGAAGGCTCAGTTTCAGCGCGATCTGCGCTGCGGTATGCAGGGTGCGGCATTGCCCGGCGCATTGGGACGAAAGCTCCCGCACGCAAACCGCGAGTGGAGCTGGCAGTACGTCTTTCCCGCCGTTCGGACCTACACCGAGGGCGAGACTGGAATTCGCCGGCGCCACCACATCCACGACACCGCGATTCAGCGGGCGTTCACCGCGGGGGTGAGAGCCAGCGGAATTGCCAAGCGCGCGACGTGTCACTCGCTGAGGCATTCCTTCGCGACGCATCTTCTGGAGAGCGGAGCGGACATCCGGACGATTCAGGAACTGCTGGGCCACTCGGATGTCCGGACTACGATGATCTACACTCACGTGCTGAACAAGGGCGGGATGGGTGTCACGAGTCCAGCCGATCGGCTCTGAGAACCACGCGCGTGACCCACTTAGGTGACAGGGGTCCTGCCAGTCGATGCTCGGGCTCTCCGCCGCCTTCAACAAAGTTTATGTCGCAAGACTTCTGCGACATTTCGCGCATCTCCGGGTGCGCAAGATGCGATCAAGTCGGTGTCGCTTCGATCGTTGCGCACGCGGCCGACATCTCTCTCAGCATCAATCACTGCAGACGCTTGCAGCAATTTCCCGTGCGCCGCAGTATATTTTGGCGACCCAAGTAGTAGTTAGGCCGGCAAATCGACTAGCTTGGCCGAGAAATGTGCGAGAAAGTTTCGAAGGAGAGGCCGCATGTCTGCATGCTATTCCAGCCGCGATCGCGCCTCGGCCCGACTTCCAGGGAAGATCGTACCAATGAGTAGCCTAACGGCTTGCGTCATGGCATTCGCGCTGTCACTTGCGGTGGCGCATCCGTCCGTAGCACAACGGCCGGATATCTCGGGAACGTGGGAGCTGACGGCCTCGCCTAGTCCGCCAAGCTTCGAACGCTCTCGCTCCCGTGTGCCGAGGCAATGCGATCCTGACGAGGCACAGATAGGGATGCTACGTCTCTATGCTGGGCCCGCGAAGCGATTGACCATACGGCAGAGCGAGCAGACGCTCCTCATGGGTACAGAGACCGGCTCGCCATTCACGTTCTATCCCGACGGGCGCGTGGCCAAACTCCCTGGGGCGCTCGAAGTCGTTTACCGGGCACGTTGGACGACGGACGGTGCCCTGGTCATCGAGTGGAAGCAGTTCGGCGGAACGATGGTCGAGAGCTACGTTCTGAGCGCTGGCCAACCACTGCTCCGAGTCGACCAGACGATCGACCACCCAGCCTTGTCGCAGCCCGCCCGGCAGCGCCTCTCCTACCGGCGAGTCGCCGAACCACTGGAGCAGAGCGTTCCCGCGTCTCGCCAAGCTCCTCCAACGTCGGGTCAGGTGGCCGACTCGACGTTTCGTCCGGTGATCGAGCGTCCCGCGTATGTGACGGGAACGGGGCCCGTCGTGCTCGTCGACGAGGCCCACGCGAACGCTCATACGGCCTCGGGACGATACTTGCCCCTTGCGGAATTGCTGCGGCGAGACGGGTACATCGTGAAGAGCTCCGGGGAGCGCTTTACAGCGGAGAGCCTGCGCGCCGGCAAAGTATTGGTCATTGCCAACGCGCAGAAACCGTTCACGAGAGACGAGGTGACCGCGGTACACGACTGGGTAGCCGCTGGAGGATCACTGCTGCTCATTACCGATCATCCACCGTTTGTGGAAGCCGCGATGGATTTGGGGAGGGCTTTCGGGATCCGGTTCCGCAACAGCGGTGCTGCGGATCTAACAACCGGCGGCTTGGTAACGTTTCGGCGATCGAATGCAACGCTGAAGGATCATCCAGTCACGCGAGGCATCGACGAGGTGGTGACATTCGCCGGCTCCTCGTTTCAGATCGATACCAAAGGTCAGCCGTTGCTTGTGTTCGGGCCCCAAGTGTGCGCCGATCGGCTCGGTCCGAACCCCGTGGCGCTGGAAGGCCACTTGCAGGGAGCAGTGCTGCCGTTCGGCGCCGGGAGAGTTGCCGTATTCGGAGAGGCGGCGATGTTCTCGGCTCAAGTCGCTGGCCCGAACCGAACCCCGATGGGGATGAACGCACCGATCGCCAAACAGAACGTGCAGTTTCTTCTCAACTTGATGCACTGGCTCACTGGGTTGATGTAGAACAGAGAATCTCCCCCCGGCCAAGCCGGACAAGGGACGCGAACCGTGGTTGGAAGTGATCACTGAGTGCACATAGAGGTTGAGCGCGGACGGTGGCGGGCGTATGGGACGAGACGCTTTGGCGGGTCATCGATCATCCGTGATTTCTGGCCATGGCCCAATGTCCTCATCCAAATATCCAGGCGCGTGCGGCCTAACGAACGTTGCTGCTGGCAATCACTTTTGGAAGCTCGCTTCGCTCGCAACTACTAGATG
>JALYJX010000367.1 GCA_030775065.1 Gemmatimonadota bacterium
TCGAGTTCACGACTCGCGCTGAGCATGTTTTCGTTCGGGGTATCGAGCGAACCGAAAAGACCCGCCAGGATATGCTTACTGAACGCTACCTCAACGTGCCGGGGAAGCTTCGGTAAAAGGACAGCTTAGGGCCACACGCCCCGCTGATTGCTGACCGCTGAGCGCTGTTCGCTCAGACCATAAACACGAAGCCCGCGAGAGTATCTCGCGGGCTTCTTCGTTCGACGTTTTCGGAGCTTGTGTCAGCCGCCTAAAGGCGGAGACTCGGCCGTTGCGGTCGTCGTTGGGTCGCCGCCGGTCGAGGATGACGCGCCCGAGGATGACTTGCTGGATGTTGACGACGCGGACGGTGCTGCGGCTCCTGCGTCGGCCGGACCGGCCCCAGTGTCTGACCCAGCCTCGCCGGTTGCGCGATCAGGGGCCGACTCCCGCCGCTTTCGATCGAGCTCCCCTTCGTAACGCGAAGCTTCAGCGTCGTGAGTGGCGAGGGTCGCCGAGAGTCGCGCGTAAGTGTCGGTGTCTATTTCCGAGCCACCCTGCTTTGCCCGAAAAACGGCGTACCCCAGCGCCTGCGCCGCCTTGTCAGCGAGCTGACGCGTGCGAAACGCTTCGAGCCGGGTCTTGCCTTCATCGAAAGCGCCTTGCGCCGCCTTCCCAGCGCGGTCGAGCTCTTCCTTGAGCTTGTCGAATAACGCCATTGTAGTCTCGGGTTAGAGGATGCCCTGCGTGTTTAGTCTACGCAAAAAATCCACCAGCAGTTTCGCGGGGTGCGAAAAACCCCGCGGGAGCGGGGTTTCCGTGCGACGCCTTTTCAAACGATTCGACGAACGCGGCAGCTGCTACGCCGCGTTCCCCTTCTCGCCGGTCTGCTCGGGGTAGACGCTCACCTTGTAACGGGTTCGGTTCTTGTGCTCGAACTTCACGACTCCGTCGATCAGCGAGTAGATGGTGAAATCAGTGCCGAGTCCGACGTTGCGGCCGGGATGCCATTTGGTTCCGCACTGGCGGACGATGATGTTGCCGGCGACGACCTTCTCACCACCGAACTTTTTCACGCCGCGGTACTGCGGATTGCTGTCGCGTCCGTTTCTGGACGAGCCGACGCCCTTTTTATGTGCCATGAGAACTCCTTTTATCCGAGCTTGATTTCGCTGATGCGTACTTCAGTGAAGCCCTGCCGGTGCCCCTGCTTCTTCGCGTAGTTCTTCCGGCGCTTCATCTTGAAGACGACGATTTTTTTGTCGCGACCCTGCCTGACGATCTCGCCTTTTACGGACGCTCCCTTGAGCGCGGGAACACCGACGATCGTCTTGTCGCCGTCCGAGCCGAGGATGACGTCGCTGAACGTGACTTTCGATCCTTCGTCTCCAGGCAGGCTGGGGATTCTGATTGTCTTGCCGGACTCGGCGTGGTACTGCTTGCCACCTGTCCGGATGATTGCGTAAGCCATTTGGGGACTACAGGTTAAGGAAAACGGGTACAGCCTGTAAAGTTAAGCAGCTGGCGAGTTCAAGTCAATTTCCGGACATCGTCATCGGGTTGAGGAGTGCCCTGAAATTCAATGCTCCCAAAGTCTATTGAGAGAACCGCACGTCCGAGGCAACAGGAGCCGAGGGTCGCGGGTGGGCGGTGAGGCTCGAGGGCTTCTCGTCTCAAGCTCTGCCTGAAACCTCGCGACCTGGATTGCTCGAGCCTCGGACTTGTGATTCTCTTCTTTGATCGTGGCGGTTGACTCAGTCGATCCGTTATCGTTGTGAAGGCCCATTACCGCCTGTAACCCGATTGCCCGAGGTAGTAACTGCCCGACGAGCTCCGACAACAGCTGCAAACCGCCCTTGGTGCGACCTACACGATCGAGCGAGAGCTCGGCGGCGGTGGGATGTCCCGCATCTTTCTGGCAAACGAGGTCTCGCTCGATCGCAAGATCGTCCTGAAAGTCCTCCCCACCGAACTGGCAGGCGCGGTGATGCCCGACCGGTTCCGCCGCGAGATTCAGCTCGCTGCCCAGCTTCAACATCCGCACATACTCCCCGTCTTCTCATCAGGAGAGGTGAACGGCCTCCCGTACTTCACGATGCCGTTCGTGAACGGGGAGTCTCTGCGAAAGCAGCTCGGCGCAGCCGGCGGCCTGCCAATCGGCGACATCGTGCGCATCCTCCGCGAAGTGGCGTCGGCACTCGCCTACGCCCATCGCTGCGGGATCGTGCACAGAGACATCAAGCCCGACAACATCCTGCTGTCGCACGGCTCGGCGATGGTCATGGATTTCGGAGTGGCAAAGGCGATTCATGCGGCAATGCGCGCGAGCGATGAAGCGCTGACATCCGAGGGTCACGTCATCGGAACGCCTGCCTACATGTCTCCGGAACAAGCCTCTGGCGACCTGGAGCTCGATCATCGCTCCGACATCTACGCTCTCGGCGTGATGGCGTACGAGATGTTGGCCGGAGCGACACCATTCGCAGGGCGATCGCGCCATGCGATGCTCGCAGCGCACATCGTCGAAAACCCCGAGCCCGTCACGACCCTTCGGCCCGACACACCTGATCCGCTGGCAACGCTGGTGATGTACTGTCTGCAGAAAGAGCCGGGCGATCGACCGCAGCACTCAGCCGACCTCATTTCGGCGCTCGACTCGGGCAACATCACGGCTACGACTGCAGTGACGCGGCGCCGCGGGCGTCGAGAGCCGTCAATCGCCGTACTGCCGTTTGCCAACCTCAGCGCCGATCCGGAGAACGAATATTTCTCCGACGGCATCGCCGACGAAATCATCAGCGCGCTCAGCAGCATCCCCTCGCTTCGCGTGGCCGCCCGCACCTCGTCGTTCGCGCTGAAGGGCCGCGGCTTGAGCGTCGCGCAGATTGCGCAGGAGCTCAAGGTCGATACAGTGCTCGAAGGGACCGTGCGACGCGCGAAGAACCGCGTGAGGATCGACGCTCAGCTCGTGAACGCCGGCGATGGCTACCTCCTTTTTTCCGAGCGGTACGATCGTGAGCTGGACGATGTGTTCGCGATCCAGGCGGAGATCGCGAAAAGCATTGTCGGCAGGATGCATGTAAAGCTCACTGGTGAGCAGAAGCAGTCACTCGGGCGGCGACGGACCGATAATGTAGAAGCCTACGAGCACTACCTGCGTGGGCGCTTCATATGGAATGGAACGCGGAAGATGCAGGCGGCGATGCAGCATTTCGGGGAAGCTCTCAAGCACGACCCCACGTACGCGCTGGCCTATCATGGTCTGGCGGATTGTTACTCGGTGCTCGGGCTCTACGGCTCGTTACCGACGGCGTCGGTGCTTCCGCGCGCAAAAGCGGCAGCGACCCGCAGCGTCGAGCTGGCGCCCGACCTTCCCGAAACTGGAACGTCCCTCGGACACGTGCACATCCTCGGTTGGGATTGGAAAGGCGCAGAGTCCACTCTCCGCGGCGTGATCGCCAAACATCCGCGCCACGCCCTTGCTCATTCGTTCCTTGCGTGGCTGCTCGTGGACCTGGATCGCACCGCTGAAGCGAAGATCGCGGCAACGACGGCGTATGAAATCGACCCGCTGGCTCCAGTCGTAAACGGAGTCACCGCACTCGTGCACTACCACGCGCGGGAGTATGGCGAAGCCATCGCGCACTGTGAGCGCGTTGTGGAACTTGATCCGATGTCGTTCATAGGCCTGTTCGCAATGAGCCTTTCCTACGCGCACGAGGGTCAGGCACGGCAGGCCATCAGCTACGCGAAAGAAGGTGTGCGCCTCTCTCCGGGAGTGACGTTCATGCACGCCCTGCTCGGCGTTGTATACGCGATGACCGGAAAGGTGGATGAAGCCAGGGACGTTCTTTCGAAGCTACTCGAGAAGTCGCGCTCGGATTACGTC
>JALYJX010000368.1 GCA_030775065.1 Gemmatimonadota bacterium
GTATACAACTATCTGAGGGCAACAGATCTGGAGGTGGGCTTGCTCCTTCATTTTGGCCCTACCGCCAGCTTCTACCGCGAAATCCGTAGTACCCCCAAGAAGAATCAGCCGAATCCGTTGGATCCGCCAAATCCCCTTGAACCCTCGGACATAGATGCCTGAGAGGCGCTACGCCGCAGTTGCGACTAATCCTTGCCGCCCGGCTCGTACTTGAACGACACTTTCACTTTGGCGCGGTAAGTCTCGATCTTGCCGTCCCGCAGCTGCACGTCGAGCTGAGACACTTCGGCGACTCTGAGCTCTCTCACAGTCTTGCCCGCCCTTCTGAGAGCAGCTGCTGCTGCCTTTTCCCACGATTCCGTACTCGTGCCGATCAGCTCGATCACCTTGTAAACGCTTTCTGCCATATCATCTCCTTTTCAGTTTTTATCGACTTCGGCAATGACCGCCCTCGCCCGCCCTGCTCGGTCCCGCATCAATAACCGCACCAGAACGCCGCCGTGACCGGACACATTGAGGTCGGTCCGTCGCTCATTTTCTCGTCCACTCCGCCAGGGCGGCTCGATCCATCGGAGTCAGCCTCGCGTCCGGATGGAGAGTCAGGTAGTACCACAGCGGCATCCGATGGGTGGCTGTTACACGATCAATGTTCATTCGCAGCGCTCGCTGATGCACGCTGTCGTAGCTTGCCCAATCCGAGAAGTTCAGGAACCTGCGGGCCTTTTCTACGTCCGCGACAACCTGCCACGACAGCGGCGCCACGTACGCCCAGATGGGCCACCGCGTCTCAGTTGAATGACAGTCGTAGCACGCGCGCCGGAGAATCCACTGTACGTTGCGCGGCGCCTGAGGATCCCCGGCGCCGAGTCGATTCGTTCGCTGCAGGGGGATGAACTGAATGCCGACGAATATCGCGAGCAGCAGCACGGCCGAGTACAGAGCGTAGCGTTTCATTGTGCGTTGACTTATTCCGGGATCCGGGCCTGTGATCGCCCTGTGATTTCCTACTTCAGGCCAATCCGCTGCACCAGCGCGGCGTACCGCGGATCGCCCCGCAGAGGCTTGAACCCGGGATCGAGGTGCAGATAAATCAGCCCAGCGGATCGCGTCTGGTACGCGCGTTCGAGCGATGCAAAAGCCTGCTCGAGATTTCCCAGGGCGGCGTAACCCATCGCCATGATCTCCGCGCGGACATAGTGCTGCCTCGCCTCGTCTTCGAGACGCGCCATTATCTCCTCAGCTTCGTCGCGCCGGTCGAGGTCAGCCAGCGCGCGCACTATGAATGCGTCGTATGCCCGCACACTCGATTCCAGTCCCTGCCCCTTTCGATACCACTCGAGTGCCGTCTCCGAGTGTCCCAGCGCGAGGTGTGCGGAGCCGAGGTCGAGATAAGCGGCCAGATACCTCTCGTCGATCTCGATCGTTTTCTCGGCCTGCGCGATGGCGCCTGAAAAATCCCCCGTGTAAAGCAGGAAGCGCGCGAGCCATCGGCTGTAGCCGGGATCGAGCGGGTTGAGCGCCAGCGCTTTTCGAATCTCGGCGATTCCTTCCCCGAGCAGCCCGACCGCAGGCAGCACGCTGCCAAACGCAAAGTGTGCTTCCGCGTCGTTCGGCGCGAGAGAAACCGATCGCCGCAGCTCCTTTTCCGAGGCGCCGAAGTCCCATTCGTACCACCCGAAAACCTTTCCCAGAGCAGAGTGCGCCTCGGCAAGATCCGAGTCCCCTTGCAGCGCCCGCATCGCCGTCGCCTTCGCCTGTGGGTATGCCTCGTCGGGGGCAACCCAGTCGTCGGCCAGCCGGCACCAGCAGTCCGCCATTCCAGCGTAAGCCCGCGCGTATCCCGGCTCGAGCAGCAGGACTCGCTGAAAAAAATCAATGCTCTTGCGAAGGCTCGCCTCGTTGAAGCGGTGGTAGAAGAAGCGCGCCTTCAGGTAGAGGTTGTAGGCGTCGAGATTCTTGGTCGGGACGACAAGCTGCTCGCTGCTGCTCCCCAGGGTGAGCTTCAGTGACTCGACAATCGCCCGTGAGATCTCCTCCTGAATCTCGAACACATCCTCGAGCTGGCGATTGTAGGTATCCGACCAGAGGTGGTAGTTATTCTCGACGTTCACCAGCTGGGCGGTGATTCGGATCTTGTTGCCGATCTTCCGCACGCTGCCTTCGAGCACCGACCCCACGCCGAGCTTCTCGCCGACCTCGCGGATGTCGATATGCTTTCCCTTGAATGCAAAACACGAGCTGCGCGATGCCACGTGAAGTCCCGGAACCCGTGAGATCGCATTGATTATCTCCTCGGTCATTCCGTCGCTGAAGTACTCGTTCTCCGGGTCCGCGCTCATGTTGGCGAAAGGGAGAACCGCGATCGCTTTCTTCGTGTCCGCGCCTTTTTGCGGCTCCTGCCCGCGACGCCCCGATGGCTGGCCATTCTGGGAGATCAACCGCAGCGCCTCCGCGAACTCCGCGGCGGTGGGGAACCTGTCCACCGGCGTCCGCGACAGCGCGCGCGTGACGGCCCGGTCGACTTCCTCGGGTACGTCGCGCGCCGTTCGCACTTTCGGAATCTCGGAAACGAACCGCTTTGCGATGATCGCCTGGGCCGTCGGACCAGTGAACGGCGGCTCTCCGCTCAGCATCTCGTAGAGCACGCAGCCCAGACTGTATAGATCACTGCGGCCATCCACTTCTGTTCCGCCACTCGCCTGCTCCGGGCTCATGTAAGCCGGAGTGCCAACGACCATTCCGGTTTGCGTGATGGAAGCCCGGGCGCTCAACGCCTTGCCGATCCCGAAATCGGCTACCATGGCGTTCCCTTCATGGAGAAGAATGTTCTCCGGCTTGATGTCGCGGTGCACAACGCCGTGACGGTGGGCGTAGTCCAGGGCGGACGCAACTTCGCGCGCGATGCGCAGACTCTCCTCCAGCGGCAGCTGTCGCTCCTGGTCGAGGCGCTCCCGCAGTGAGCGCCCTTCCATGCTCGGCATTACATAGAAAAGCAGGCCCTCGGCGTCGCCCGAGTCATAGACCGGAAGAATGTGGGGATGGGTAAGACCTGCAGCCATCTTGATCTCTCGAAGGAATCGGTCGGCACCGATCTCCGCGGAGATCTCCGGCCGGAGAACCTTGACGGCGACTTTCCGCTCGTGGCGGCGGTCGTGCGCGAGAAACACCACCGCCATCCCACCCTGCCCCAGCTCACGCTCAATCGCGTATCGGCCGCCGAGTCCGGCCTCGAGACGTTCCTGGAGGGTGGTCATTCGACCAAAGATGGCCTAAACGCTGGTTGTCGCCAGCCTTGGAACTGCATATTGGCCACTCCGAGATGGTCCTCCCCGACTGAAACCCTGTGCCCGAGCCCGAAGTCGGACCGAAGCGTTCCAGGACTGTCGCCGTTGCCCTCGCCGCTCTCGCTATCGCGGCGGCGGGAACTGCTCTCTGGCTGTTTCCACGCGCACTCCCGGTCATCGAGCTGGAGCAGAAGCTCACGCGCGACGTCGCGCTCGCGCGCGCTGACTTGTTCTTCCGTGCCCACGAGCTCGCGCCGGCGCGTGCGCGAACCGTCGTTCGCTTCCAGGGGAACGACTCGCTCACCACTTACATTGGACTGGCAGGTGGTGGTCACGATTCACTGAACGCGCTTGTCCGCGGGCAGGATGTCGCGCCGTTCACCTGGTCCGTTCGAGCGTTCGTGCCCGGCAATCCGAGAGAGGCGCGCGTCAGGTTCGCACCCGATGGACGCATCGTGGGCTTCTCGCGCACCTTCGCCGAGGCGGATAGGCGCCCTGAGATCAGCGCGGATTCCGGACGCGTGCTCGCGGAGCATGTGCTCGCCACCTGGATCAACG
>JALYJX010000369.1 GCA_030775065.1 Gemmatimonadota bacterium
AGGTTACACTCACAGACGCTGAGCGAGACGCGCTCGCCAAAAGTGCTGAGGCAGTTCGCGAGCCGATGGGGGCGGTAAAGTTGTAGCTCGGGGGAAGCGGAGAGCGGGGTCCTTCTTGTTATAGCCGCGGGAGCGTCACGCCGGTCTGGCCCTGGTACTTGCCTTTCTTGTCCTTGTAGGAGACCAGCGGCTCCTCGTCACCCTTGAAGAAAAGCACCTGCGCGATTCCCTCGTTCGCGTAGATCTTGGCCGGAAGGGGAGTGGTGTTTGAGATCTCGAGAGTGACGAATCCTTCCCACTCCGGCTCGAAGGGCGTCACGTTGGTGATGATCCCGCACCGCGCGTACGTCGATTTTCCGACTGTGATGGTGACGACATTCCGCGGAATCCGGAAATACTCGACCGATCGTGCCAGCGCGAACGAATTCGGGGGCACTATGCAGATGTCGCCCGTGAATTCCACAAACGAGCGCGGATCGAACTGCTTCGGATCGACCACAGAGCTGAGGACGTTCGTGAAAATGCGAAACTCGTTGGCGACGCGCATGTCATAGCCGTACGAGCTGACCCCGTAGGAGATCACCCCGTCGCGCACCTGGCTGTTCTCGAACGGCTCGATCATGCGATGCTCGAGCGCCATTTGCGTTATCCAGCGGTCTGATTGGATTGACATTCTGTGGATAGGATTTTGCGGAGGGGTGCGCGCGGATCGGCGCTCGAAGCGAGGCGGTGAATGTATCCGAGCGTGTGAAATCCTGCCACTTCGTGGGCCCCTTTCGCGGCCGTAGCCGGGCACGATAGATTTTCATTACGGAGTTAGTGAAATTTTTCACGAAGTCGGGAACTCGATGAGCCGCGCGTATTTGCCCGTCCTGATGTTACTCGGATTCGTCGTCATGAACGCCGTCCTCATCGTGGCGATTTCGGCGCTGACGATGCGCTCCCATCCCACACCCGTCAAGCAGAATCCCTACGAATCCGGCATGCCGCCACTGGGCGATGCCCGCGAGCGGTTCTCGGTCAAATTCTACCTCATCGCGATTCTGTTCATCATCTTCGACATCGAGACGGTTTTCTTGATTCCGTGGGGAGTGCATTACAAGCAGCTCTCCTGCGCTGAGCCGCTCGTTCGTGGAATTTGTCCGCCGGAGAGCGTCTCATTCTTCGGGCTCGGCGAGATGATCGTGTTCATGGTGATCCTGTTCGTGGGCTTCATCTACGTCTGGAAAAAGGGAGCCCTGCAATGGGATTGACGACACCCTCGCACAGTTCGCGCGCCGTTTCATACGTGCCCGAATCGCAGGAAGGCTGGGTAGCGACGCGACTCGACTTTCTCGTGAACTGGAGCCGGGCGAATTCGCTGTGGCCTATGCCGTTCGGAACGGCCTGCTGTGCGATCGAGTTCATGGCCACTGCGGCCAGCCGATTCGATCTTGCCAGGTTCGGGATGGAAAGGATGAGCTTCTCACCGCGACAGGCAGACGTGCTGATTTGCGCCGGCAGGGTTCCGTTCAAGCTGGCGCCGATCATCCGCCGGATCTGGCAGCAGATGCCTCAGCCGAAGTGGTCGATCTCCATGGGGGCCTGCGCTTCGAGCGGCGGAATGTTCGACAATTACGCGGTGGTGCAGGGAATCGACACGATCATTCCGGTAGACGTCTATGTGCCGGGATGTCCGCCCCGCCCCGAAGGGCTGATTCACGGGATAAGGCTGCTGCAGGAAAAGGTTATGAACGAGCGCAGCGCGGACAAGCGGATTCGTGAGGAGATGGATCCCGATCCGTCGAGCGAGCTTTACATCGCCGCATCGGTGATCAACGAGCTTGGCGAGCCTTTTGGAAACTCGGTCCATCAGAACCGAAGCGCCCCATGACCGCAGCCGGACGGTTCGAGATCGTGACTACCGGAAGCGCAGCCGGCGAGGCGCCGGCGCCCGTCACTCCGAGGAACGTGAGTCACCTTGCCGGTGAGGCAAACCCGAGCGCCGCTGCGCTTCTCGAGAAATTTCCACTGGCGGTCGAGCGGACGCTGGTCGTGTGGGGAGAGACGGTCGTCTATGTCTCGACGAACGCGCTGCTAGAGATAATGCAGTGGCTTCGCGACGAACCCACGCAACGCTACGACTACCTGAGTGACGTCACCGCGGTCGAATATCGCGATTTCGACCAGCCGATCGAAGTGGTGTGGCATCTTCGCTCGCTTCCGTTCCGTCGTTTTCTGCGAGTCAAGGTACAGCTCCCCAAGAGCGGCCCGCTCGAGGTTCATAGCGTCTGGAGTATCTGGAAGTCAGCGGATTGGCTCGAGCGTGAATGCTTCGACATGTTCGGGATAAGATTCAACGGCCATCCCGACCTGCGCCGGATTCTGATGTGGGAGCAGTACCGCGAGGGGTACCCTCTGCGCAAGGATTTCCCGCTGCGCGGCCGGTTTAGCAGAGCAGAGCAGCTGCGTCAGGCGCTGGCACAGAATCCGGAATCCCGTTACTCGATGGAAGAGCTGACGGTCGCCGACGCGTTCGAGGATCTGCCGGAAGACATGCGAAGGCGCTTGAGCGCGGGCGAGAGGACGGGCGAGTAGATGGCGTCAGGCACTCGCACCGTGGAGGTAGAGCTTTCGACAACGGGTCTCGATGCCCAGGGTCGTCCGCAGCGTGTGCCCCTGGTGACTGGTGGTGACACCGGCGATTTCGACGTCGCACCGCCGCCGTCGCTCGAGCCGGAGCTCTCCACCGATCACATGCTCATCAACCTCGGGCCACAGCACCCGGCTACGCACGGCGTGCTTCGTCTGGTTCTCGAGCTCGAGGGTGAGACAGTCGTGCGCTGCATCCCGCACATCGGCTACCTGCACTGCGGGTTCGAGAAGATTGGCGAGTACCGCCAGTACAATCAGATCATCACCTGGACGGACCGGGAGGACTACCTCAACTCGATCGGAAACAATGTCGCGTTTGCCCTTGGCGCGGAGCGTCTCTGGGGCATAGACATCACCGAGCGCTGCACGGTGCTCCGCGTCATCGCGTGCGAGCTCTCGAGAATCATCTCGCATCTCGTCTGGCTCGGCACCACCTGCATAGACATCGGCGCTTTCACGCCTTTCCTGTGGGCGTTTCAGGAGCGCGAGAACGTCTACAACCTGCTCGAAGGCTGGGTTGGCGCACGCCTCACGACTTCGGCGACGCGCGTGGGTGGAATGGCCGCGGACATTCCCGCCGGCTGGCTGGACGGACTGAGAAACTTCATCCGCAGTTTCCCGAACACGGTGGACGAGATCGATCGCATGCTCACGAAGAATGCGATCTGGGTCGGGCGAACCGTTGGCCTCGGGATCATGACTCCCGACGAAGCGATCAACTGGGGTCTCTCGGGTCCGATGCTGCGCGCATCCGGTGTCGATTACGATGTGCGCAAGGATTTTCCGTACCTCGATTACGAGACCTACGACTTCGACGTGCCTGTTGGAACCAATGGTGATGTCTACGACCGTTATCTGGTACGAATGGAAGAGCTGCGACAGTCGGTGCGCATCCTCCAGCAGGCGCTCGATCGGCTTCCCGACGGACCGATAAACGTCGACGATCCTCGCGTGATTCTGCCTCCGAAATCGAAGGCCACGAGCGAGATGGAATCGATGATCCATCACTTCAAGCAGGTGATGGAAGGTCCCCGTCCACCCGTTGGAGAATCGTACGTTGCCGTCGAGAGCCCGAAGGGGGAGAAGGGCTACTATATGGTCTCCGACGGAACGTCGAAGCCGGTGCGGTGGCGGATTCGCCCGCCGTCGTTCGTGAATCTGTCGGCGATCCCGAAGATGGTCGAAGGTCACC